>DROE01000105.1 GCA_011322005.1 Devosia sp. | reverse complement strand
GCGGTATTCCTTGTAAGTTGTTGAACCAATGCAACGAATTGCACCCGAAGCCAACGCCGGCTTGAGCAGATTAGACGCATCAAGCGCACCGCCCGATGTGGCTCCCGCGCCAATAACCGTATGAATTTCGTCTATGAAAAGAACAACATTGTCGCGCTCTTCCAGTTCCTTCATCACCGCCTTGAGGCGCTCCTCAAAGTCTCCGCGATAGCGTGTTCCGGCAAGAAGCGTCCCCATGTCCAGGGAATGGACCTCTACCGCCAGAAGAACTTCCGGCACATCTTTCTCGACGATCCTGCGCGCCAGTCCTTCGGCAATAGCGGTTTTGCCAACTCCTGCATCACCCACATAAAGCGGATTGTTCTTTGAACGGCGGCACAACACCTGTATGGTACGCGAAAGTTCGGCCGTCCGCCCGATGAGCGGGTCGATTTTTCCGTCCCTGGCTTTTTCATTCAGATTGATGCAATAGTCTTCAAGGGCGGAGTTTTTCTGCGCTCCCTCATCTTCTTCCCCCATGGAAAGCTCGTCGGCCCCGGAAACGTGACGCCCCTCGCTGGGCCCGGACTTGGTTATGCCGTGGGCAATGAAATTCACCGCATCGAGCCGGGTCATATCCTGTTGTTCCAGAAAATAGGCGGCGTGGCTCTCGCGCTCATGGAATATTGCCACAAGCACATTGGCACTGGTCACCTCGTCACGCCCCGAGGATTGCACATGGATGACCGCCCGCTGAATGACACGCTGAAACGCGGCTGTTGGCCGCGCTTCCTGGGCGCTTGGAACCGTGAGGTTCTCCAGTTCCTCATCAATGAACATCTTCAGGTCAGAACGCAGGCCGTTTATGTCTACATCACAGCCGTTCAGCACGGTGAGCGCTTCGGTGTCTTCACTTATGGCCAGCAGCAAATGCTCAAGCGTGGCAAATTCGTGACTGCGCTCCCGGGCGAGATTCATGGCCTGATGCAGAGCTTTTTCCAGTCCACGCGAAAATGAAGGCATGATTTATTCCTACTGTTTTTCCATCACACATTGCAGTGGATGTTGGTTTTTTTGTGCTGCGTCCATCACACGCATAACCTTTGTTTCGGCAATCTCGAAAGGATAGACACCGCACTCCCCCACCCCGCTCTTGTGAACGTGCATCATAATCTGGAAGGCGTCCTCGGGGGTTTTTGAGAACACTTCCTGCAGCACGCCAATGACGAATTCCATCGGCGTGTAGTCATCGTTGAGCAGCAACACCCTGTAGAGGCTGGGCCGCTTTGTCCTGGGACGTATCTTGGTTGCTGTACCGGTCTGCCGGCCACCCTGCCCATCCCCGGCACGCCGGGCTCCCGCAAGCCTGTGCCGGCGCTCAGCATGATGGGCGCGCGGGTGCCGCTCCATGACCCGGTCCGGAATATATTCTGTAACGTCTTGTTCGGGCATGATTTCTGATTTTTGCCAATTTGAACGGTTGAAAAGTGTGGGCTTGAAACTGGCTCTCATATGTAGGCGATAGTTTGTCAGTGTTAAGAGGTGCATGCGGCCATTATATGCGCGTTAACGCACCACTCAACTCATCAGTAAAATTTAGATGGCATTTTACCAAAATGTAACGCCCGCAAAATATTGTGATGTCCAGCAAATTCGGCACTGCGTTCCTAGTGGAGACGCCAAACCGAAAACAGGAGTGCGGGCGGCGTCAATTTGCCCGAGCAGTTGAGTTGGAGTAAGGGCACTTGTCACAGGTTGTTTTGGCAGGCCAGCGCAGGGGAGTTTTGCGCGCCGTTTTGACTGGTGCTGTTGCATTCATTCTGCTGTGGGGAGCTTTGCCGCCGTCGGCCAGCGCCCAGGTGCCGCGCTCCTATGCCGGCATCGTGGTCGATGCAAAAACCGGCAACACGCTTTATTCCTACGCTGCCGACTCCCTGCGGTACCCGGCCTCGGTTACCAAGGTAATGACGCTTTATATTCTGTTTCAGGAACTGGAGGCGGGCCGTCTGACCCTTTCCAGCCACTTGAACGTTTCCTCCTATGCCGCATCGGCGGTACCGACCAAACTCTATGTGCGTGCCGGCTCCACCATCAAGGTGGAGGACGCAATAAAGGCCCTGGTGACGCTCTCAGCCAATGATGTGGCACGCGTGATTGCCGAAAACATTTCTGGCTCCGAACGCAAGTTTGCGGAGCGCATGACCGCCACGGCGCGCGCGCTGGGAATGTCGCGCACAACCTATACCAACGCCTCGGGGCTGCCCAGCACGCGCCAGGTGACCACTGTGCGCGACCAGGCCCGGCTTGGCATGGCGGTGTTTCAGCATTTTCCGCAGTACTATGACTATTTTCAACTTCGCAGCTTCACCTACAGAGGCAAGACCTATGGCAGCCATAACCGATTGCTGGGCCGCAATGGCGTGGACGGTATCAAGACGGGCTACACGAGAGCGTCGGGATTCAATCTGTTGACTGCCGCCCGCAAGGACAACCGTCATGTCGTGATTGCGGGGTTTGGATTTTCCTCCGGCAGTGCGCGCAACGCCAAGATCACTGAGTTGCTCAACAAGTATATGGGCAGGGCCCGGCGCGGCAGCTACTGGGCGCAAGCATCAATCCCCGAAGTGGGCATTACAAACTCAAGCAACGTGTTTGCCGTTGCCTCCGGTCAACCGGTGACCCCCATGCCCTTGCCTTCGTGGCGCCGCACGCCTCAACCCGTGCCCTCCGCGAGCCCCGTCGGAACCGAAATATTGGTGGCGGGTGTCAATCCCGACGAACTACCCATCCCTCTTGCACGCCCCGCCCCGCCTCAGGCGTTGCGTGATGCCGCCATTGCACAGCTAGAGGTGGCTGCCATGGAGCCGCCCACACAACTCATTCCAACCCCGGCCGTGCAGGCAACCGCCATTGCCGCTGGTGCTACAAACTCCGGCGCGCCGCCGCCCATCGATATTATCGGGGCATGGCTCAGCAGCAATTTCCGGCTCGGCCCCAGTTCATCGGACCAGGTGCAACCCGGTGTTCCGGCAATGCTTATTCCTCCGGCTCCAATCGGAGATGTGGAAAGCCAGGCAATTGACCTCATGACTTCGGGGTCTATTGAGGTGGCGGGTGCAAATGTTGCGCCACCACCTGCCCAAACCAGTCTCTCAGGCCCCGCATGGGTCGTTCAAATTGGTGCTCCCCCAAGCGCCAGCGGTGCGGAGCAAATGCTGAACAACGCCACCGGGCGTGTTTCCGAGCTGGCGGACTTCCGTTCCTATATCGAGCGGTTCGACAAAACCGGTCAGACCTTTTTTCGCGCCCGCTTCGCAGGGTTTTCGAGCCGGGAGGAAGCGTTGGATATGTGTGCATTGATAAGAGAAGAAGAAATGAGCTGTCTGGCTGTACAAAGCTAATGATAGCCAAACACCGGGAAGCGATTTTGGTGCAAAGTAAGTATTGGAGTAGCCCAAATGAACAAACCAAGCCCCTTGACGGAACTGGCGAATTTTGTTGGCAAATCAGAGAGTTCAACTCGTGAACAACAGCGCTTCTGGCATGCTTACAGCGCCGCGGCGGAGCAAGCCCTGCGTCAGCCCGCAACCACCAGAGTGACCGATCTGCTGGGTATGGTAGCAACACTGTCCGCGCGAACCCGCCGCATTGCGGCGCCGGTGACAATCATAGAACTGGACGTGTTTACGCCGGAGGGCAAAAGAGCTGTCCAACTGATGATGAGCGAAGACCCGATCATCGTCTAACTGGTCAACGGGCTCATATGCTGGAAGGTCAATGGCCCCTTACTCTGGGAATGGGCCCAGGCCCTGCGCGCTTCGTTGCGGGTTTTTGCGCGCTCACTGACAGGAAGATTCAGAGCGGAAACAAGGCTTTTGTATTCCTGAGTGGCGGAAGTATTTGACAGGGTTGGCGACCCGGCTACCGAATGGTTCTGTACGGGGTCGAAAACAGTCATCCCGATGGGGAAAAGCGACCTGAAAATCACCCTCTCCCCGATTCCCTCGGCGACACGGGCGCCAAGGCGCGTTGCCAGTTGGTCGATGCCGCTGTGCACCAGGCGCATGTTGCGGGACGACAGCATGGAAATGCGGTTGCGCGCCAGCACCCAGTCAATCGTGCGCCCGTCGATGGCCAGTCGCTCCTTGCGCGCCCTCTGCACCAGCCGTGCGTAGTGGGAGAGTTCGCGGGGTTCCCCGGTAACCGGGTCAATGTGCGCCAGAACATCAAGGTCGATCAAACTGTCATTGAGCGGTGTTATCAGGGTGTCGGCCAACGAATGGGAAAGCCGTGTCAGGTTGGTATCAAATCCGGGAGTGTCGATGAGCAGAAAATCCATTTCACTCTCGACTTCGCTGACCGCATGGCGAAACACATCAAACTCGAGGCGATGATTTTGGGATACGGAGTCACCACGCGACAAAGGCAGGTGGTAGTGGGTGGTCTGGGGAATATGCAAATCATGGTTCCGGGCCCAGTTTCTGCGATTGCGTACGTACTGGGTAAGGGTTTGCTGGCGGGAGTCCACATCAATGGTAGCGACACTAAAGCCTTCATAGAGCAGGTAGATGGCCAAATGAAACGCTGTAGTTGACTTGCCTGATCCACCCTTCTCATTACCCAATACAATGACGTGCGCACCGTTTGTTTCCATAGCTCTCCCCGCTTTCTACCCCGGCAACGAAGCTATCGCGTTGAGCCGGGAAAGCACAAGGGGATAAATTGAGTATCAGGTAAATTGCTTAACTTGACATCATATCAGGCCAAGACGCGCCAGTTCGCCGGCAATTTCGACGTCGTTCTGCTGGTTTTCTCCGAGGTCCAGGTCGGCGGGCGCATCCTTTTCAGCCAGGTAGCGCCAACCCTGAAAAGGGCGTTTTGGTTGAGGAACCGTGCGCACAAGCTGGGGCAACATCTGGATATCACAGCAGGATTTTCCGTCCCCGTCCGTGCTGGCCTCAAGGGCGAATATGTTCTGTCGGCACCGGATCTTGCCTTTGATTACCCAGTAGAGCGAGCCCTGCCCTGCGATTTGAGCAGCTCTGCGCGGCATCATTCTGGTGCGGTGCACATGAAGTTCCTCCCCTGAATTGCCCAAAAGGCGCGCCCTCGAGGCGCGATAGGCTTCAAGCTCGGCAACCGAGGAAATGCCAACACACAATTTGACAAGGTTCAGCGCCATGGACCGCCCTGTTCACTTTCCCTGAATGAAGTCTATCTCATCCATCTCGACAATCCATGTTTCTTTAAGGGCATCAGACAACCATTGCTTGAAGGCACCAAGTTCGTAGATGGCATCAAAATAGTCCTCAAGACGCTCCGAAACCGGTATCTCATAGGTCTTTATGCGGCCCGCGACCGGAGCAAACATGGCGTCCGCCGCGCAAAATTCCCCAAACAGAAAAGGTCCGCCCGATTGTTTGAGAAGCCCCCCCAGCAAGTCCTCGAGCCGGGCAATGTCAACTCCTACTTCGTCCATGCAGATGCGCCCGGGATGGGAGGCGCGCAAATTCATCGGCGCAGCATTGCGCAAGGCACTGAACCCGGCATGCATTTCGGCAGCAGCGGCTCTTGCCTGTGCACGTTTGAAAATATCCACAGGCCAGATGGCTTTTCCCGGGAAACGATCGGCCAGATATTCGATGATGGCGATGGTTTCGGCGATCACCAGATCACCATCAACAAGAACAGGCACGCAACCGTTGGGCGTGGCTTCAATCATTTTCTGCTTCCAGTTTTCACCATTGAGCAGCAACATCTCCTCTTCAAAGGCGATATCAAAATGCTTCAGAACCAGCCAGGGACGCAGGGACCAGCTTGAGTAATTCTTGTTTCCTATCAGCAGCTTCATGTTTGTTTGCTCCACAAAAAAACGCCCTTGCAGGGGCGCTTGTCTGGTTCTAATTACCTGGGCGACAAACCTGTTTGTCTCAACTAACTCCCCGAGAGTACCGACAACAAAAGTCCCAGGCCCATCAGGCACACAAAGGTCCAAGTGGCTGTGCGCCAGCATACTGGTTTTGCCGGAGTCTTCATGCTTTGCCCCTTGGGTTTCAGCCGCCCGACGGCCATGTTTTCTTTGCCGACTGGTTAACGGGTAACTAACCCGCGTTGCGGACTTGCGCAACTCCAATTTTGTCGCATCTGTGGATAATTGCGTCCTGTGCGCAGCAGAATGGCGTCTCAGACAAGGCCAAACCATTTCGCAGCCAGGCCCAGAAAAGCAAAGAAGCCCACAACATCGGTGACAGTGGTTACAAAGGCACTGGAAGCCACCGCCGGGTCGACACCGACCCGGTTCAAACCCAGCGGAATCAGAATGCCCGAAATCCCCGCTGCCAGCATGTTGACCACCATGGCCAGCCCGATAATGACACCAAGAGCGGGGTTGCCAAACCAGATGGCGGCAACAACGCCAACGATGAATGCGAACAGAATACCGTTGGCCAGACCGACCAGGGCTTCACGCATAATCAGCCGCCGGATGTTGTAACGGTCCAGGTCCTGCACCGATATGGCGCGCACCGTCACCGTCATCGCCTGGGTTCCCGCATTGCCGCCCATTGAGGCTACGATGGGCATCAGTACCGCAAGCGCCACCATCTGCTCCAGACTGGCGTCAAACAGGCCGATGACCATTGAGGCGAGTATGGCTGTGGCAAGATTGACCAATAGCCAGGTGAAGCGCGATCGAACGGCGTCAAAAACACCGTCGGAAACCTCCTCGTCACCGATACCGGCAAGGCGGCGGAAATCTTCCTCCGTTTCCACATGTATAACGTCGACCATGTCGTCCACCGTAAGCACACCGACAAGCCGGTTGCTCTCGTCAACCACCGCCACTTCCACAAGGTCAAAGCGCTCGAACACGCGCGCTGCCTCTTCCTGGTCCTCATCGGCGACAATTTCGATGACATCATCGTCCATAATGTCGGAAATGACCGTGGGCCGGTCGGCGCGCAGAATCTTGTCGAGCGGGATGGTTCCCAGCAAAGTGAAAGCTGGGTCAACCACATAAAGCTGATAAAACTCCTCGGGCAGATCATCAGCCGTGCGCATGTAGTCGATGGCCTGCCCCACGGTCCAGAACGGAGGCAGAGCGATAAACTCTGTCTGCATGCGCCGGCCGGCTGTATCCTCTGGATAATCCAAAGACCGGCGCAGAGTGAGGCGCTCGAACTCGGGAACCAGCGCCAGAATGGCGTCGCGGTCGGGCTCCTCTATATCCTCAAGAATGAACACCGCATCGTCATTTTCAATCGAAGCCACGCCGCGGGCGACATCGGTATTGGGCAGATGTTCGATAAGGTCGACACGCACCGCCTCATCGACACCGGTCAGCGAGGAATAGTCAAAGCTGTCTCCCAGCAGGCGGACCAGTTCAAGCCGTTCTTCCGCACTCAGCGCCTCCAGAACATCCCCCACATCAGCTTCATGCAGCGGCTCCATGAGTGAGCGCAGCTCTGCGCTGTCACCCGCCCCAATCAAAGCCTGAAGGCGCGCCATCCAGCCCGGCTCAAGCTGGCCTTCTTCTGTGCGCCATTCCGAATGGCGCGGGCGGCGGATCTGTTGATCGGCGGGTTCGGTAAAGGTGCTCATATCAATGCTTTGTTTGTCCGGACGTGCTCTTAGAAACCCGATAGTTCAGCGGGCTATCGGAAAGGTTCAACGGTATAGAGGCCTAGCGATAAAGATAGACTATTCCAAGAGTAAGCCGCCAAAGAAAAGCCCGGCCGCAATGACCGGGCCAAGGGAGAACTGATATGTACAGCGCTGGTGGGTCAGCGGTTCTTGCGGTTGGCAATCAGGTCGTCAACCACTCCGGGATCGGCCAGAGTTGAGGTATCGCCAAGGTTGGAAAAATCGTCTTCGGCCACCTTGCGCAAGATGCGGCGCATGATTTTTCCCGAGCGCGTTTTGGGCAGGCCGGGCGCAAACTGGATGAAATCAGGTGTACAGATGGGGCCGATTTCCTTGCGCACCCAGCCCTTGAGTTCTTTTTCCAGTTCGTCGCCGGGAGCCTCGCCCGCCATCAGCGTGACGTAACAATAGATGCCCTGCCCCTTGATGTGGTGGGGATAGCCCACCACCGCCGCTTCCGAGACCAGTGGATGCAAGACCAGAGCGCTTTCTATCTCGGCGGTGCCCATGCGGTGCCCGGAGACATTCAGCACGTCGTCCACCCGGCCGGTAATCCAGTAATAGCCATCCGCGTCACGTCGGCAGCCATCGCCGCTGAAATAAAAACCCTTGTACTCTTCGAAATAGGTGGCAACAAACCGGTCATGGTCGCCATAGACCGTGCGCATCTGTCCCGGCCAGCTGTCACGGATTGCAAGAACGCCCTCGGCCTCCTGCGTTGTGATTTCCTTTCCCGTCTGCGGGTCCAGAATGACCGGCTGAACTCCAAAAAAAGGCTTGCTGGCAGAACCGGGCTTGGTGGCCATGGCCCCGGGCAGCGCCGTAATCATCGAAGCGCCGGTTTCGGTCTGCCACCAACTGTCGACAACCACGCATTTGGAGCGTCCCACCTTCTCGTAATACCACATCCATGCCTGGGGGTTGATGGGTTCGCCCACGGTGCCGATGACCTTAAGTGATGACAGGTCCGCCTTGTCGATAAATTCGTCGCCCGCCCCCATCAGCGCCCGGATGGCGGTGGGTGCGGAGTGGAAAATATTGATCTGGTGCTTGTCCACGATTTGCCAGAAGCGCGAGGCATCGGGATAGTTGGGCACACCCTCGAACATCACCGTGGTCGCCCCGTTGGCCAGGGGCCCGTAAACCACATAGGAATGGCCGGTAACCCAGCCGATATCAGCGGTACACCAGTAGATTTCGCCCTGATGGTAGTCGAAGTTCAATTGCTGGGCCATCGAGGCGTAGGTGAGATAACCCCCCGTTGTATGCAGTACGCCCTTGGGTTTGCCGGTGGAGCCGGATGTGTAAAGAATGAACAGCGGATCCTCTGCATTCATGGTCACCGGCGCGCAATCATCCCCAACACCCTCGGACGCTTCATGGAGCCAGACATCGCGCCCCTTTGTCATGTCCACATCGCCACCGGTGTTCTTCACCACCAGCACATGGGCCACCCCCCCTGCCGCTGCCAGTGCCGCATCGACATTTGCTTTGAGCGGAACACGTTTTCCCGCCCGCCGTCCCTCGTCAGCGGTGATAACAAATTCTGATTCACAATTGACGATCCGACCAGCCAGTGCATCGGGAGAAAACCCGGCAAAAACCACCGAGTGAATGGCCCCGATACGGGCACAGGCCAGCATGGCATACGCGGCCTCTGGGATCATGGGCAGGTAGATGGTTACCCGGTCGCCCTTCTTCACCCCTAGGTTTTTAAGCACATTGGCAAAACGGCAAACGGATTTGTGCAGTTCGTTGAAAGTGATGTGCTTGCCCGCCTCATCCGGCTCATCCGGTTCCCAGATGATGGCGGTTTTCTCCCCAAGCCTATCCAGGTGGCGGTCGATGCAGTTGGCGGCAACGTTAAGCTCACCATCCTCGAACCATTTCACGAACACGTTTGGATATTCAAAACTGGTGTTCTTGACCTTGGTGAACGGGGTAATCCAGTCCAGCCGCTGCGCCTGCTCGGCCCAGAAACCATCTGGGTCGGTAATCGAGCGCGCGTACATCTCCTCATATTGGTCGGCAGTTACAAACGTATTCTCAAGGATGCTGGCAGGTGGGTTAAAGATTGCGGAAGCCAATTTTTTGTCCATTCCTGATTAAGTTTATTGTGCCGCCCGGACTCAGGGCGCGCGAACCAGTTGTACCAAAAAAGGAACCGGATTCCAGCACAAAGGTCCGGTCCGAAAACTATATGGCCAAGTATTCCTGCATCAGATCTTCATTGTCCAGAACCTCCTGCGCATCGCCGGTGAAGGCGAGCAACCCGGTATCCAGAATTGCGGCGCGATCGGCCAGTTTGAGCGCCGCCACGGCATTTTGCTCCACGATGATGGTTGTAATGCCGATTTCCTTGATTTCGAGCAGTATTCTTTCGATCTCCTGAACAATGACAGGGGCGAGCCCCTCATAGGGTTCATCAAGGAGCAGCAGTTTCACATCACGGGCCAGTGCCCGGGCGATGGCCAGCATCTGCTGTTCGCCCCCAGAAAGGGTCACTCCATCCTGCTTGCGCCTTTCCGCGAGGCGGGGAAAATGCCCGTAAATCCGCTCCAGTTCCCAGCCGCGCCCCTGGGCAACCTGGGCCAGAAAGATATTCTCCTCAACCGTCAACCCTTCAATGATGCGCCGGTCCTCGGGCACGAGTTGCACCCCGGCCAAAGCCGCCTGATAGGCCCGTCCCTCGTGCAGCGGAGCGCCGTCCAACCAGATTTCTCCTCTTTTGACTTCGGGAACATCCGTGCGCGCAACTGCCTTGAGCGTCGTGGTCTTGCCGGCACCATTGCGGCCCAGCAGAGCGAGGATTTCGCCCTTGTTCAGCGTCAATGAGAGACCCTGAACAATGTAGCTTTCCCCATAATAGGCGTGGATGTCGGAAATCTCAAAAAAAGCGTCTTTGGCCGGTGCCGGCGCCGCTCCGGTTTCCGGCTGGTCGCGGACTTTGTCCCCCGACACCGGTTCTCCGGCATTTTCCTTGACCGCACTCATTCCTGCTCACTCCCCAGATAGGCTTCCTTGACCCTGGGGTCGGCCCGAACCTCGTCGGGCGCGCCCTCAGCGATTATGCGCCCTTGCGCCAGCACCGAAATCTTATCTGCCAGCGAGAACACAACGTGCATGTCGTGTTCGATTATGATTTTCGTCATTCCCCGCTCCTTGATTTTCCTGAGCAGTTCGATGGTTGTATTGGTGTCATGGCGCGACATGCCGGCTGTCGGTTCGTCCAGCAGCAACAGCCTGGGATGCTGTATCAAACACATGGCCAGTTCCAGTCGGCGCTTGTCCCCCCGCGAGAGTGCACCGGCATGGGTATCGAGCTTTGCGGTCATGCCCACGTCATTGATAAAATGCCTGGCCTCCTCCCGGATCTCACCTTCCTTGTGCATGTTTGAGAAAAAGTTCAGCTTGAAGGCGCCGTCCCGTTTTGCAAAAGCGGGAGCCATGACATTGTCCAGAACCGACAGTTCAGGAAATATTTCCGGAGTCTGGAATACACGCGCCACCCCGGCCTGATTGATTTCGTGGGGCTTTTTGCCGGTAATCACCTGCCCGTCAAACACCACCGCTCCGCTTGTGGGAAAAAGACGCCCCACACACACGTTGAGCAGGGTCGACTTTCCGGCCCCGTTGGGACCGATAATGGCGTGGGTTTTTCCTTCCTCAACCTCAAGGTCGATGTCGGCAAGGGCATGCAGGCCACCAAAGCGCATATGCACATCGGCAACGTGAAGTACCACATTGTGATCTGATGTCGCCATTTTCTTTTCCCGTCCCTTTATTCCGCCGGTTGGGTCTGTTTGTCGGGCGCTTCGGCCTTTGCTTTCCCGCCGTTGAAAAACCTGTTCACAAATCTTCTGTAGCCCTCCATCAGCCCGCCGGGCAGAAAGACAACCACAAACACAAACATCAGACCCAGCGTCAGGTGCCAGCCCTCGCCAACGAATTTTGAGGCAATCAACACAACGACGCTCTCAAGATTGTCCGGCAGGAACGCAAAGAAGCCATGCAGGACATTTTCATTGAACGCGGAAAATATGTTCTCCAGATATTTCATTATCCAGGCGCCCAGGACCGGTCCGAACATGGTGCCCACGCCTCCAAGAATAGTCATAAGCACCAGTTCCCCCGAAGCGGTCCACTGCATGCGCTCGGCCCCGGCCAGCGGGTCGGTGACCGCGAGCAGGCCGCCTGCTAGTCCTGCATACATGCCCGAAATTACAAAGGCTGCCAGGGTGTAGGGCCGTGTGTTGACCCCGGTATAGTTCATGCGGTTCTGGTTGGATTTTATGCCCTTGAGCACCAGACCAAAGGGAGAAGTGGTGATTTTCTGAGCAATGAAAAAACCAGCAATCAGTAAAACAGCGCTGAAATAGAAGCCTCCATACCCCGCCATATCAATTCCGAACAGAGTTACAATGGGCAGACCGGCCTCCCGTTCCGAGAAAGCAAGATCAAGCACCCGGGGGTCCTGCAATGTCAGTTGCAGCCCGGTCTCTCCATTGGTGATAGGGGTCAGCACCGAATAGGCCAGGTTATAACTCATCTGGGCAAATGCCAGCGTCAGGATGGAAAAGTAGATGCCAGAGCGCCTGAGCGACAGATAGCCGATGGCCAGCGCGAACAATCCCGAAAGAATGACCGCGAAAACAACTGCGGGTATGGCGTTCATAGTCAACAATTTGAACGACCATACCGCGGCATATGAACCCACGCCCAAAAATGCCGCATGGCCAAAACTGAGATAGCCGGTCAGGCCAAACAGGATGTTGAAACCCACTGCCAACAATCCGTAGATTGCGAACTTTTGCAGCAGACCGGGGTAGGATGCTCCAAACGGAGTAAGCCAGACAGGCATGGTCAGAACCACGACCGCAAAAATCACGAACTTGATGAGTTCCTTTTTGGGGAGTGTAAGCATTTCAGTTCTCCATCACTCCTTTGCGGCCAAACAGGCCCCTTGGCCGCACCAGCAGGATCACAACCGCCACCAGGTAGATGATAACCTGATCAATCCCGGGGAATATCGCTTTCACTTCGGTCATGGCGGCAAAGGACTGCAATATGCCCAGAAGGAACCCGGCGGCAACCGCGCCGGGCAGCGAGCCCATGCCCCCGACCACCACAACAACAAAACTGAGCACCAGAAAATCCATGCCAAGCGAATAGGTGGGCGGCAGGAGCGGTGTATACATGACCCCGGCAATACCGGCCACCACCGCGGCCAGGCCGAACACTATGGTGAAACGCCGATTGATATTGATACCAAGCAGACCCACCGTTTCCCGGTCGGACATGCCCGCGCGCACAACAAGCCCAAAGGTCGTGAACCTGAGGAACGCAAAGACGGCACCGATGACCACGAGTGAGAACACGAAGTAGATCAGCCGCCACCAGGGATAGGTGACCGCGTGTTCGGCCATGCCAAACAGGATACCGATATCGGCGGCACCGCGCACCGCCTCGGGCATGGGCTGGGGGATGGGGTTTGCGCCGAAAAAGGTCCGGGCCACCTCACCCAAAACAATCGCGAGGCCAAACGTCACCAGAATCTGCTCGGCGTGGGGGCGTTTGTAAAAGTGCTTTATCAGTCCCCTCTCCATGAGCACGCCAAGAAGATACATCACAGGAATGGCCAGCAGCACCGCGATGGGCACGGAATAGTCGATGAGAACATTGCCGAAATCCCCAAACCACTCCAGTGCATAAGGGGTTCTGATCTCAAGGGCGGTGCCCCAGGGGGACAGTTCGGTTTCACTCAGTTCGACACGCTCAAGTGTCAGCAGTTGACGAAAGGCAACCGCCACGAACGAGCCAATCATGAAAATCGCCCCATGGGCGAAGTTCACCACGCCCAGGGTACCAAAAACCAGGGTAAGGCCGAGAGCGATCAGCGCATAGGCACCGCCTTTGTCCAGCCCGTTCAAGAATTGTATCAGAATGGCGTCCATCGCCCCCTCCCCGCAAAGGTCATGACATGCTGCGACGCTGCGTCTCTAGCCGGTCTCCAGCCGGGGCAACCGTGCCGCCCCGACCAGATTCTCTTATATCCGCTTTTATGAGACCTCGTAAGGACCCAGTTCCCCGCCAAATATCGAGGCGTCATACTCGACCTGAGCACGGGGAACTTCCTGCACCACTTCAAGAAGATCAAACTGTGACGTGGGGTTTTCGTTACCACGCACAACCAGAACATCCTTGAAGCACTGATGATCCTCGGCCCGGTACTCGGTGGGACCGTTGCCCATGCCATCGAACAGGTGGCCCTCCAGGGCCCTGATAACCTCGGGCGGATAGAACGTGCCCGCACGTTCACAGGCGTCGGCATAAAGCAGGGCCTGCACATAGCAGGTATGAGCCGCCTGGGACGGCGGGAATCCATACTCGGCACCAAACGATTTGACAAAGGCCTGGGAGCCGGCATCCTGAAGTGACCAGTTCCAGTTTGTCGAGCCAAGAATACCCTTGATGTTTTCGCCGGCGCCCTGTGCCATCAGACGCGAGAACAGGGGCACGACAATTTCAATGTTCTTGCCATTGGCCTGGCGATCCTTCAGCCCGAACTGAATAGCCTGGGTGAGCGAATTGACCATGTCCTTGCCATAATGGTTCAGGATCAGAACGTCGGCGCCCGAATTCAGTACTGGCGTAATGTACTGGGAAAAATCACCGGCTCCCAACGGGGTACGAACCGCCGAAGTTGTCTGCCAGCCGATCGCCTCCGTGGAGTTTATCAAGGACTCTTCCTGCGTCCAGCCCCAGTTATAGTCGGCTGTCAGGTGATAGGCCTGGCGGTCTGTGCCATATTCCGCCGCCAGCACCGGAGCCAAGGCCGCACCGGACATGTAGGCATTGAAGAAGTGGCGGAACCCGCAGCGTTTTTTGTCCTTTCCCGTTGTGTCATTTGAATGGGTCAGGCCGGCCATGAAAATGATACCCATTTCCTGACAAAGCGCCTGTACGGCAACAGCAACACCGGATGAGGAGCCACCCGTAATAATCAGTGCACCATCACGTTCGATCATGCGCCGCGCGCTATCACGCGCCGCATCGGATTTGGTCTGCGTGTCGCCGGTCACAAAGGCGACTTTTTTGCCCAGGATGCCGTTTCCATTCAACGAGCCGGGTTGCATGGTGTTCAGCATTCCGCCGTCCCCTTCGCCGTTCAGATGTTTGACGGCCAGTGTATAGGCGCGCAACTCGTCTGCGCCCTCGTCGGCATAGGCGCCGGTCTGGGGTACGTTGAAACCGAGCGTGACCTCGGCACCGGTTGGATTGTTCCTGAACTCCTGCGCCCACGCGCCGCGCGTGAAAACCATCGGCGCAACACCGCTGGCCACCAGCCCGGCGGCGCCGGTCTTCAGGACCCTGCGGCGGCTTACGCCCTTTTTCTCTTCGCTCATTTACGTCCTCCTCATTAAAAAATGCGGTTTGCAACTGGCATCTCCCCCAGTAGACCACACACCAAAGCATCTAGATGGACGATGAAACATCGGGCAATACCTAATTGTTTTTCTTGCGTTATTTTGTCAATTGTTGATATTGTTCCGGGCAATTGTTGTAAATTAATTTACACAGCAAGCCCGACTGGAGAGAGATACCATGCGCGCGCCCATCGGAATGAGAATAAGAAACCAACGCAAATCAGCAGGACTGACCCAGGCAGGCCTTGCGCGCGCGGTAAACATTTCTGCCTCATATCTTAATCTTATTGAATCCAACAAACGCCATGTCGGGGGCGTGCTGCTGCAGAAAATTGCCGAACAACTTGGTGTTGATCTGCTTGATCTGACCGGAGAGAGCGAGCAGCGGCTCATCAGCGAGTTGCAGGAGGCGTTTGTCGACCCTTTGCTTACTCCCCTCAAGCTGGGGCTGGAGGACGCACACAGGCTGGTGGCGCAATTTCCAGAAGGCGCCCGAGCTCTGCATACCTGCTTCCGGGGTTATCTGGATGCTGAAGCGGCGCTGCATCTGGTATCCAATCGCCTCAAATCCGACCCGCTGTTCTCCAAACTGCTGCACCAGATGCTCTCCCAGATCACCGCGGTGCGTTCTGCGGCTGAAATCCTGAAAAACATGCCGGACATTCCAGCGGATGCACGCCGGTCATTTTCGACCTCCATCTACTCTGAAAGCGTAGCTCTGTCTGATGCGGCGCGCACACTGATTGCCCGTTTCGATCAGGAAGCGGAGAAACGGGCGACCGTTACGCCAGCGCGCGAAGTCAATGACCTCATCATCGGAGAGAACAATTTTTTCCCGGACCTTGAGGCCGAGGCCGACCGCATGCGTTCGAACATCGGCATTTCGGGTCCGCTGAACGAGGATCAGGCCATCCGTTCGCTCAGGAGCGACTTTGGAGTGCAGGTGCAAACCTCGAGCGAGGCGACACCAACCCAACCCCGCCGAGATGCGCTGTTTGGTTACGATGAACAGGAACGTCAGCTATGGTTCAAATCTTATGCCTCGCGCGCAACCCTGCGTTTTCAGGCGGCAAAAAAACTTGGCGAACTCAGCGCGGGTGACCTCCTGTCCGGGATGGTTGCAGACGGGCGCCTGAGTTCCCCCGAAGCCCGCGAAATGGCGCGGGGCGCACTGGCCTCGTATCTGGCAGGAGCCCTGATGTTTCCCTATGACAGTTTCCTGGTGGATGCAGAGAAATCCTCCTATGACCTGGACCTGCTGGCCCACAGATACGGTGCCAGTTTTGAACAGGTCGCCCACCGCCTGGTGACCCTGCGCAAGCGCGGCGCCGAGGGCATTCCCTTCGGGTTCCTGCGCGCCGATCCGGCCGGTTATCTCAGCAAGCAATTTCCCCTTCCTGGCCTGCTGATGCCCAACTCGGGCCATGCCTGCCCGCTGTGGGCTATCTATGGCGCGTTCCGAAACCCAGAGACGGTTACCCGCCAGGTCGCCGGATTTACCGATGGTTCACAATATCTATTTGTGGCAAAGGCCAGCGCAAAGCGCATTGCCGCTTTTGGCGATCAGCCCGTCTTGTACGCTGTCATGCTGGCGTGCGATATCGTCCATGCGGATAAAACCGTTTATGCCAGGAACTTGGGGGTAGCAGGCACCTCCGCCGACACCGAGGTGGGGCCCTCCTGCCGGCTGTGCGTACGCCAAAACTGCGCACATCGCCAGGAACCAATGGCAAGCACAAGAAACTGACAGCCAGTGACCGCGTTCGCAAGATTTGACGCCGCGACCTTTGTTGTGCCAACACCAATAGCATGACCGTTGCCGCTCGCGGGAGGGGCGGTCTTTTGTACTTCAATTCGGGGGAGCGGATTTGAAGCCGGATGTATTGATAGTGGAGGACGAACCCTCAATTCTGAGTTCATTGGAATTCATCCTGCGCCATGCGGGCTGGACAACCAGGTCCGTAACCGATGGCGAAGCGGCGTTGCGGGCGATCAGCATGGTTGTGCCACGGGTCGTTATTCTGGATGTGATGCTGCCAAAGCAAAGCGGTTTTGATGTCCTCAAAAAGCTGCGCCTTGATCGAAACACCCGCGAGCTTCCCATCCTCATTCTGACTGCAAAAGGCCAGCAACAAGACAAACGTACTGCGCAGGGACTGGGTGCAACCGGGTTTATCACCAAGCCTTATGCAAACTCCGAGGTGGTTGATGCCGTGCGTCGGCTTCTGGGTGAAGCGCCGGTTCGGGGCGGAGCGAACGGCAAGTCGGAAGAGGACCCGGAACGGTGAGGGGCAGGCGCAAGCTTGAGTTCGTAGCTTTTCTGGTGCCGGTGGGCGGTATCATACTCATCTTGCCGCCATTGGTACTCATTGCCAATGTCAGCACCTGGATATTCGGTGTCCCCGCAATTATAGTTTATCTGTTTGCGGTCTGGCTGGCGCTGATCACGGTTGCCTTCGCGCTCCAGTTCCCCCTCGGGAGACTTCAGGAAACCGATATGGAAGCGGACCCCTCTCAACCCGAGACCGCTCCGGCCCCCCCCAAATGATCAGCGGCAGCCTGGTCATAGCGACGTCGGTCCTCTATGTCATTCTGCTGTTTGCACTTGCCTACTGGTCGGACCTCATGGCGCGGCGCGGTCAGGGCAATCTGTTGCACTCGCCGCTGGTTTTTACGCTGGCGATTTCAGTATACTGCACCAGTTGGACCTTTTACGGTGCGGTAGGTTCGGCGGCACGGAACGGTCTGGAGTTCCTTGCCGTTTATCTGGGGCCTACGCTGGTTTTCACCGGCTGGTGGTTCGGCCTGAGAAAACTGGTGCGTATCGGCCACAATCAGCGCATCACCTCGGTTGCCGATCTGATTTCGTCGCGTTTTGGCAAGTCGGGACGGCTGGCGGTTCTGGTCACTCTGATGGCCGTTGTTGGCATCACCCCCTATATCGCCCTGCAACTCAAGGCGATAGCCACCTCGCTCCGTGTGATTTTGAGCGGCGGCTTTGAACCCTCCTCTCATGTGCAGGCCACCCCCCTGCCCCAATCCCTTGATGATGTGGGGCTGGCGTTTGCGATCGCTGCGGCCATGGCGCTTTTCTCAATCATGTTCGGCACCCGCAATGTCAACGCCAACGAGCAGCACCACGGCGTCGTGGCGGCGATTGC
The DNA here is from genome assembly GCA_011322005.1 of Devosia sp. Classification (GTDB taxonomy): domain Bacteria; phylum Pseudomonadota; class Alphaproteobacteria; order Rhizobiales; family Devosiaceae; genus DROE01. The sequence goes on along the minus strand of DROE01000105.1, from coordinate 4,344 downwards.
CTTTGAGGCGATTGTCAAATTCGTGGCGCTCATCGCCGTGGGCCTGTTTGTGGTGTTTTCCATTGGTGGAGGATTTGCCGCCACCTTTGCCCGGGCCGAGGATGCAGGAATTATGCTCAATGCCCAGAATGCCTTTGGACCACGTTGGCTGACCATCACCATACTGTCTGCCGCCGCCATTGTCTGCCTGCCGCGCCAGTTCCAGATTACTGTGGTCGAGAATGCCGACGAGCGCCACCTGCGCACCGCCTCGTGGGCGTTCCCGCTCTATCTTTTTGGCATGAGTGTTTTTACACTTCCCATCGCCATTATCGGGCGCAGCGTGTTACCGGCCGGGGCTGATCCGGACATGTTCGTGCTGACCCTGCCCCTGGCATTCGACCAGCAGGGTCTGGCGCTGTTTGCCTTCATTGGTGGTTTTTCCAGCGCCACCTCGATGATCATTATAGCCTCGATTGCCCTCTCTATCATGATTTCCAACCACATCGTCGTGCCCATTGCCTTGCGGAGCACCAAAGTACCGGGGCAGGAGGCGGGCAGCGGCATGTCCCGACTGGTGCTCACCAGCCGCCGCATATCCATTGCGGTCGTTTTGTTGCTAGGCTTCGTTTATTTCTGGCTGACCGCCGGTTCCGGCGCACTGGCCCCCATCGGGCTGATATCATTTGCCGGAGTGGCGCAGTTCCTGCCCGCGATCATTGCCGCCCTTTACTGGCGTGACGCCACCGCCAAGGGCGCACTGGCCGGTCTAATTGCGGGATTCATCATCTGGGGCTGGTCAAGCTTTCTGCCCAGCTTTGCCACCTCAAGCGAACAGATTGCTTCACTGTTGCAGACCGGGCCCTGGGGCATCGGCATTCTGCGCCCCCAGGCCTTGCTCGGGCTCAGCGGGCTCGATCCGCTGGTCCATGCGGTATTCTGGAGCCTTCTTGGCAATGTCATTGCCTTAATCGGGGTTTCGCTCTTTACCGAGAACGATGCCATGGGCCGTTTGCAATCTCATTTGTTCGTGGATGTGTTCAAACAATCGACCGGCGGACATGCACGCTATGTGGACTCTTCGGCAACCCTTGATGACCTGCTTTACATGACCGAAAGGGTCCTGGGGGCGGAGGCTGCCAGGTCTTTGTTTGCAAAACTTGGCCCAGGCGCCAAGGGGCTGGAAACCGCTCCGCCAACGCCGGAATTTATTTCAAGGCTGGAGAAAGAGCTGGCGGGCTCCATCGGGGCGGCTTCGGCGCATGTGGTGCTGGGGCAGGTGGTCTCCGGAGAAAGCATCACTTTTGAGGAAGTGCTGCAAATGGCTGATGAAACACAGAAAATTCTTGAATATTCCCAACGACTTGAACACACTACAGAAGAACTGCAATCCACCACCGTAAAACTGCGGGAGGCAAACCAGCAATTACGGGAGTTGGACCAGCAGAAGGACGAATTCCTCTCCCAGGTAAGCCACGAGGTGCGAACACCGATGACGGCAATCCGCTCTTTCTCCGAGATTTTACTCAATCATGATGATTTGGAAGCAGGACAGCGCCAGCGCTTTCTCAATACTATCCACGATGAAAGCATGCGCCTGACCATCCTGCTCGACGAAATTCTTGATCTCAGCGCACTGGAGAGGGGCGAGACGCTGTGGCGCAACGAGCCGGTGGAGGTCGGCACGGCCCTGCGTCGGGCCATTGACGTCTGCACACCTTTGACCAATCAACACAATCTCGAAGTGCGCCAGAAAAACCGGGCGGAAAACATCTGGGTTGTGGCCAACGGCGACCGCCTCTGCCAGGTGTTCATCAACCTGATTTCCAATGCCGCCAAGTATAGTGATGCAAAGCGGCCCTTTATCGAGATTGACTCTCGCGTCAAGGGCGGAGAACTTCTGGTGGACTTTGCCGACAACGGACCGGGCATTGCACCGGGCGACCGTGACATAATATTTGACAAGTTCTCGCGGGGGAAACACGATCCTGAAAGCTCCCATTCAGGTTCGGGACTGGGACTTGCCATCAGTCTGGAAATTCTGGTCAAGATGGGTGGCTCACTGAAACTGCTTCCTTCGAGCGGGCGGGGCGCCCGCTTTCAGGTCCGCCTGCCTCTGGCATCGGCTGATGCACTGCCGCCGTTTGAAAGGGCCTGACTTCGAGAAGGTTCTAACCCGCGATTTTGCGCAAGGCCCGGTAGTCGATTTTTGAGTGATGCCGTTTGTCCAGCGGAATGCGGGACAGTTTTTTTACCTGCAGGTTACCCAGTATGTCGGCATGTTTCTGCCACACTCCGGTGCCGGGCTCTTCCCCCTCAAGGGCCAGAACCGGCGGATTGGTGCCGGGCACCAGAGCCGCCCGGCGTACGCCGGGCCAGCCGCGGGCGCCAATTTCAACCTGAAACGGATAAAACTCTCCCGCTTTTGCCGAATGGCGGCCCAACAGCCAAAGGCAACCGTTTTTATCCAGCCGCCCGGCATCGCCGGTGCGGTGCCAGATGTCGCCGTCAATTTTGAGCTTGTTTTCTTCATCCCCGTACCCGCCCAGATAGGATTTATTGACGTGGTCGCCGGTGACAACAATCTCCTCGTCAATGATTTTAACCCTCGTCTGGGGCACCGGCGGACCGGCCAGGAGCCCGCCCCCCCTTTCCATTGCCTCCCATTGCCCGGGTAGAATATCCGCCACCCGCTGGTGGGCAATGGGCTCGGCCTCCGTCGAGCCGTAAACGACACTTATCCCGGTTTTGGGGCTGAGGCGCGTCATCGCCTGCATCAGGTCGGGGAAAACCGGCCCGCCGCCGGTGAATATCGCATCAAGACCCATATCGGTTTTGCTGTCAGCCAACACCTGGCAGATGGAGGGCGGCACCAGTGCCCTGGTGATTTTATGCGCCTCGATATGTCGGGCAATCTCTTCTGCGCTGGCTTCGTGGGGGCGGGAGAGTTTCCAGTTGGGCAGGACCGAGGTGATGCTCTGCCCCAGATTGGCAATCACGAACACCGGAAACGCCACCAGGTCTGTTTCGTCCTCGCGCTCTTTAGCCAACAGTTCCGCCACGCGGGCGTTTTGCGCACCAAGAAACCCGTGGGAGCGCATAATGGCCTTGGGCTGGCCGGTGGATCCGCTGGTAAAGGAAATCAGCGCCGGATGGTCCGCCTCCACCTCAACCAGCGGGTCACCCCCTGCCCCGCTATCACCCAGCTCCAGCATCAGGGGAACCCGCCACAGTTCGGGCACAACAAAACGCAGATAACGATAGGCACCGGTCCCTAGAAAGGCGCGGGGCGAGGTCATTCGTGCGGCGTGACGCAAGCCGGAAAGCCCCAGCGCCGGTTCGGGGAAAACGATAGTGGCACCAATGCGCCACAGCCCGGCAATGGCCGCATAAAGCTCAATACCCACCGGCATGGCAACCAGCACCCGGTCGCCCTTGTTGAGCTCTTTTTCCTGCCAGTGGCGGGCAAGCGCCGCCGAGCGCCGGGCCAGCCCGGAAAAGCTGATACTTTCGCCTTTTGCGGTAACGAGGGCGGTTTTGTCCCCTGCTCCGGCAGCATTCTCCAGAAAGGCGCTTATGAGGTTCATCGCTTCAGAGCTTTTTCCCCAGAAGCGCATAGCGACGGAAAATGCTTGCCTTGTGCTGAGCGCTGCGCCTCAGGGAAAGATTGTTCTCATGCATCAGGGCATGAATGATGTCGACAAACCCCATATCAATGGCCCGCCGGTGATAGGTGTCGGCCAACAGGTGCCCCACCCCGCGCATGCCACTGACATAGGTTTTGAGAATTGCCGTGGGCTTTGCCCCCTCCCTCGGCCGGTCCGGCATGCCAAAAAGAAAACCGGCAAGCTGGCCTTCTTCGCTGTGAGCAAACAGAATATGGGCCGGGTCAACCATGCCAAAAAGCGGGCGGTAAATTTCAAGAAACGCCTCAAGGCTGATGGGTTTGAAAAACCGGTTCCCCACAAAGGCCGATGCCGACATTTCAAAGAGTTTTGCAATGATTTCTTCTGCGTGGTTCCCGTCCCAGGCCGAAACGCCAATCCCCTCGGGTGCCACCGGAGCCGGCCCAAGTGTGTCGGCAAGCTTCCCTCTGGCCGACACATAGTCCGATACCGGAGAAAAACCGGCAATGCCAAAAGCCTCAATATCGTGGGGGCGGCTGGTTGGCTCAAGCAGGAAGGGTTCGGAACCATCAGAAAACGTGACCAGACGATAGCTGTGCCAGGTGTCGCCATCCATGGGACCAAGCAGTCCGTAAAAGCCCTCGGATTTGAGCTGCGCACAAACCCGCTCCAGCAGTTCGGCACCCGCTTGTGCCGAGTGAAAGTCTATCCTGCCCACGGCGGCACTTTTTTTGCCCTC
>DROE01000104.1 GCA_011322005.1 Devosia sp. | reverse complement strand
CATCAAAAAAGCGGGCCAGTAAATCGCATGGAAGCGCACGATATCCTTGCCGATCATGTGCACATCGGCGGGCCAGAAATGCCAGCGCTCAGCACCTTCATCCGGGAATCCGGCGGCGGTGATATAGTTGGTCAGCGCATCGACCCAGACATACATCACGTGGCTCTCGTCACCGGGAACCTTCACGCCCCAGTCAAAATTTGTGCGCGAGATGGAAATATCCCTGAGGCCGGACCTGATGAAACTCTTGACCTCGTTGCGGCGTTCGGGAGGCGCGACAAAACCCGGATTGGCCTCCATATGGGCCAGCAATTTTTCCCCATAGGCGCTCAGGCGAAAGAAATAACTTTTCTCCTCCACCCATTCAACAGGAGAGCCCAGGGGTTCGCGCCTGACGCCATCTTCGCCCAGCGTTGTTTCCTTCTCATCAAAATAGGCTTCCTGACGCACCGAGTACCAGCCCGAATAGGTGTCGAGATAGATGTCGCCATTGGTGGCCATGCGCCTCCAGATTTCCCGGGAAGAAGCGTGATGGCGCGGCTCGGTGGTACGGATGAAGTCATCATAAGAGATATTGAGCGCAGTCCAGAGCTTGTCGAACACCCCGGCGTTGCGGGTGGCCAGTTCCAGCGCGGTGACGCCCTCTTTTTCCGCTGTTTGCGCCATTTTCTGCCCGTGCTCGTCGGTGCCGGTGAGGAAGAGCACCTCGCGTCCGTCCAGGCGGTGAAAGCGCGCAATCGTATCACAGGCCAGCGCTGTATAGGCGTGGCCGATATGGGGCACGCCATTGGGATAAAATATCGGCGTGGTGATATAGAACGGGGGTTTCTCAGAAAACTTGTCATTCATGGGCGGGTAAGGGGCTATTCCGGATTGTCGGTTATTGTGGACGCGCTGGTGTTTTGCACATGCGATTTGATGGCATCGAGCAGGGAAAGCAAGGTCTGACGCGCATCAAGATTAAAGCTGTCGGCATCGTCAAACAGCGCGTTGGCCTTCTCCCACAATAGATTTGCCGATGCAAGGCGGCCGCGGCCTCTGCTCGCGGTGCCCTGCGTATCTGCAACCGCAGCGCGGGTCTCGTTGGCAATCCAGTCTCTCAGGATTTCCCGGGCAAACCCGGATGCCATGACGTTTTTGCGGACAGCCAGGGTTTCTGCAATATTCATCTGCTCAATAACAGAGCCGGTATCCGGGGATTGCAGCCAGTCGGTGAGGCTTTGCAACACGTCGTTTTCAGCCATTGAGAGCGCCTCCAGGGCGCGTCGGGGCCTGCCTCCGGCCAGTGCGAGGGCTTGCCTGACCTGCTCCGCCCCTGCCCCGCTTTCCTTCAGAACCCGGGTCATATCCACCTCATCAAGGGGCCGGAAAACCTGGGCCTGACAGCGTGAGCGGATTGTTGGCAGCAATTTGCCGGGGCGGTGGGATATGAGCATGAAATGCGTGTCGGCAGGTGGCTCTTCGAGCACCTTCAGCAATGCGTTGGCGGCCGGGGCCGTGCAATCATCAATGGAGTCAACGATGCAGATGCGGCTTCCCGCCCGGCCTCTTGTCTGATGCAGTTTGTGAACAAGGCCACGCACTTCCTCAATGCGGATTCTGGTATAGAACGCCTTGGGGTCCCTGGGTGCGATGCGCAGAACCAGCACATTGGGGTGCACACCCATCGCAATCTGTTCCTTGATGCGCAAAGGGGTTTCGTCGCTGGTGGTTTCAAGAACATGCCGGGCCAGGGCAAAAGCCAGAGTTGCCTTGCCCACACCGCGGGGGCCGTGCAGCAAAATCCCACCCGGAAGACGGCCGTCATCCGACTGGTTTTTCAGGCGGGAAAATATTTCCCGATGACCGACCAACAAAGCGCGTTCTTCAGGTGCAACCACCCCCTCGATTGCGTCAACTACGCGGGAGAGTTCCAAAACACTCACGCAATAGCCTCGACCACAAGCTCGGGAAAACGGCTGGAGACAATATCCCAGATTTCTTCTGCGACTTCATGCTCATCGCCCGAAGCGGATACTACCACGCAGCGCTCCTTGTGCTTCTCACCGATCTCAAGAAATGCTTCACGAAGCTTTTTGTGCCAGTCCAGGTCTTCTTTTTCAAAACGGTCGGCAGTGGCCGCGATACCGTCCTTGTCGGCCCGTTGCGCCACGCGCTTGAAGGCCCTTTCAGGATCCATATCCATGATGATGGTCAGTTCGGGGTTATACCCGTTCAGCGCCAACTCCTCCAGCGCATCAATCAGTTTTGGCTCAACTCCCCCGGTCAAACCCTGATAGGCCCGGGTTGAATCATGGAAGCGGTCGGAGATGACCCAGTGCCCCGCTTCCAGATTGGGCGCTATAAGTTGATTTACATGGTCAAGCCGGGCGGCGGCGAACAGAACCGCTTCGGCCCCCACTCCCCAGGGCTCCGAATATCCGCGAAGAATAAGCGAACGGATGGCTTCTGCCTTTGGCGTTCCCCCTGGCTCGCGCGTGCGCACCGCCGGGACACCGCAATCGCCAAGCCGGGTCAGCAGGTGCGTGACCTGGGTGGATTTGCCTACACCCTCCCCTCCCTCAAAGGTCAGAAATCTGGCGGTGGCGGCCGGGCTGTGCTGGGGCATTTTACTGGCGACTTTCAAAACATGCTCACAACCAGCCCAGGGCCAGTTCCTTGAGTGCGTCAACTGCCTTGCGCATCAAATCACCTTCCTCGACAGATTCGGCAGCATAAAGCGGCACGGACTGGATTAGCTGATCATTGCAGTAGACCTGAAGTTCGGCAATTTCGTCGCCGGCCAGAACCGGAGGGCGAATTGGTGCCTGATAAACAATGTTGGCGGAAAGACACCGGCGTCCGCCCCTGGGCAGATAGAGATAAAGCTCTCCCTCTGCTTCAAGAGCGACGTTGGGTTTTTCTCCGCCGTAGATGTTGGCGTATCCAACCACTCCATCACCCCCAAACGCTGGAACCTGTTCAAAAGCCCGGCTACCCCATGTGATGAGTTTACGCGCTTCTTCGGCGCGCTCCCGCATGGTGTCAAAGCCGTGCAGCACAGCAATAAGGCGACGCCCCCCCTGGGTAGTCGAAATGACAATGCCGAACCCCGCGGCCTCGGTATGGCCGGTCTTGAGGCCATCCACCCCGATGCCATCATCAAGCAAGACATTGCGGTTGCTCTGCCTGATGCCGTTCCACAAAAAATCAGGCTCGGAAAATATGGGATAATATTCTGGATAGGTGCTGATGAGATAGCGGGCCAGAATCGCCAGATCACGGGCCGTCGTACGCAACTCGGGATCCGGCAAGCCGGTGGAATTGGTGAAATTTGAACCGGTAAGGCCGATTTCATCCGCAAGTTCGTTCATGATCAGACCAAAGGTCTGCTCACTGCCCGCGATGCCTTCAGCCAGAGCGATGGAGGCGTCGTTGCCCGACTGAATGATGACGGAACGTACAAGGTCGGCCACCGATACCTTGGAGCCAAGTTCAGCAAACATGGTTGACCCCCCCGAGGCCGCTCCCCCCTCACGCCAGGCGTACTCTGAAATAAAAAATTCGTCGTCAAGGGAAACCCGGCCTGTCCTGAGTTGGTCAAACACGACCGCAAGCGTCATCAGCTTGGCCATGCTGGCCGGCTCCATGGGCAGGTCAGCATCTTTCTGGAAAAGCACGGTGCCTGACTCATAGTCCATCAGAATGGCAAACTTTGCCTTGGTGGTGAACTCGAGTTGTGCGCTGGTCGGTACCAAGGCAACTGCCCAGAATCCGGCTGCAAGAAAAAAAAAGACCAGAACCTTGCGTATCGACATCTTCAATCCTGTCCGGGCACAAAACAAAACAGAGAGCACACCCCGCACGCCAAGGGCGGGGCGGGATGCATGAACGCCAAATCAAATCAATACTGTCACCGATTATAGGCGGCAATATGATTGAGACCAAGCTCTTCGCCCAAGTTTGCCACATCTGAAATACTTACACCCGGTTTGAGGAACCTCAGGGTGAGCGAAGTTGCGCTTATGCCCTGTTCCTGAACGGGTATTTGGTCGACAGCGCCCAGGAGTGCAAAGTTTCGGGCGATTTCGCTGGCCATGGTGCCATCGGCAAAAGTTCCAAGAGGGATGTCCACATCAAGACCCCGTGCCTCGACCCCGGCCCGCCAGGCAGCGAGTTCGCTTGATTGCAGGGCGACATTGGCGGCGGCGGCGTGAGCTTCGCTCACAATTACCTCGCCCTGAGCCGCACCGGCATAGGAGAACAGGGAGGCAAATGCACCCAGCAGGCCCCCGGACTGGCGCGAGATGATGGAGGGGGTTCGGCGTCCGCCGGCTATGGGACTTTGGGGGGGGACCGGCCCGTCAGGCACATCGATCTGAGAAACCAGGTAGTTTGTATCATCCCCGTCCACCGGTGCCCGCCCGATATAGGTAACCTGCACCCGGGCTGTTCCTGCATTGATGAAACCCAGTACTTCGGCCGACCTTCTGGAGAGGTCGATAAGACGGTTGTTGGCAAACGGGCCCCGGTCGTTGACGCGCACGGTTATGGAGCGCCCGTTGGCAAGGTTCTTCACCCGCACGTAGGAAGGCAGTGGCAGGGTCGGGTGCGCAGCCGAGAGGGCGAACTGGTCAAAAATTTCCCCGTTTGCAGTCTGGCGGCCGTGAAAATTTGGCCCGTACCAGGAGGCGGTGCCGGTCTCATTGTAGCTTGTGTTCTCGGCGGGACGATACCATTTCCCGGCTATGCGATAGGGCTTGCCGACCATATAACGCCCTCCCCCTTTGGGTACACTCGCCGAAGTTGTCATGCGTGGCGAGGCCGCCACACCAAAGGCGGAGGTAGAGAACTTTGTCGTGTTGTTGATATGAGAGGAACCTGAGTTGGAGCAGGCCCCAAGGACAAGCACCGCACCCACAAGGGTAATATTTCGCAACAGGAATAACGGCGACATTGTCATCTTGGTCAACTCATTTACTAAAAAAACACGCGCAAAAACCCGGCTTTGAGAATAAAATTCTATTCGAATTGCCAACAAAGAGGGAGCAAGGCCTGTCGGCATGGTTGAGCCGGAGTTAATGGCTGAAATGACGGGCGCCACGCCTGGTGAAACCCGGTGTTCCCTCCGTTGTGGTTTCAGTGTATCTGCGTCGGGTTGCGTCACCACTTAGCATGATATAAAGAAATCTTTATATGTTTTCAGGCAACTTGCCCGAACAGGAAATCTTCGAAAGCGTCCCCCATGTCAAAATTTCTCGAAATGCTGGAAAAACACCCGGTTCTGCTGGCCGATGGTGCCACCGGCACCAATCTTTTTGACAAGGGTCTTGAGTCGGGTATGGCGCCCGAAATCTGGAATCTTGAGCTTGCTGATAATATCAGGGAGCTTCACCAGTCCTTCGTTGATGCCGGTTCAGACATATTGGTGACCAACTCGTTTGGCGGTTCGGCCCGGCGTCTTCACCTGCACAACCTGCACACCCGTGTGCACGAGATAAACGCCCGCGCCGCTGAAATCGCCGCTGAGATTGTGGCCAAATCCGGGCGGAGCATGGTGGTTGCGGGCTCGGTGGGGCCCACCGGCGACCTGTTTGCGCCGCTGGGAGAACTTACCTATGCGCAAGGCGTGGAGGTGTTTATCGAGCAGATTGCCGGTCTGGAGGCGGGTGGTGCTGATGTCGCCTGGATTGAAACCATGTCCGCGCCCGAGGAAATCGACGCTGCCATTGAAGCGGCTAACGAAGTTGGCCTGCCCTATACGGTGACGGTGAGTTTTGATACCGCCGGCCGCTCAATGATGGGACTGGCACCGGGCGCGTTTGCAACTTCAATGACATGCAAATCCCCTGCCCCCGCGGCCATCGGCTCCAATTGCGGAGTCGGCGCGTCCGACCTGTTGTTCGCTCTGCTCGATGTGGTGAAAAACGCCGGTGACCTGCCGGTAATTGCCAAGGCCAATGCGGGAGTGCCTCAGGTCAGGGGCGACGCTGTGCATTATTCGGGCACTCCCGACCTTATGGAAGATTATGCCCGCCTTGCCATCGACGTGGGTGCGCGCATCATCGGGGGTTGTTGCGGCAATACGCCTGAACATGTGGCGCGTATGCGAAAAGCCATCGACAATCATAAAAAAGGTGCTTCTCCGAGCCGTGCCGAACTGGAAGAAGCGCTCGGGGCGCTGGTCGCGCCACCTGCCACCGGAGAAAAAGAACAATCCGGACGACGGCGACGGCGCACATCCTGAAAGGGCGCAAAAGCCTTTGGCAGATTGTTCAAGCTTTACTGGTAAACGGGGCCTGAACCTCAACTTTGTGGCGGAGTAGACCCATATGTCCGACGACGAAATCATCCTGTCCGAACTCAGTGATACTGAACTCTCAGAGCAGATGCAGGATGACCTCTATGATGGTCTGAAAGAAGAAATCGAGGAAGGCGTCAACATTCTCCTCTCCCGCGACTGGGCCCCCTATGATGTTTTGACAAAGGTCCTTGTTGCCGGCATGAAAGTGGTCGGCGACGATTTTCGCGACGGTATTCTTTTTGTGCCCGAGGTACTTTTGGCGGCCAACGCCATGAAGGCCGGCATGTCTATCCTCCGCCCCCTGCTGGTTGAAACCGGCGCCCCCAAGATGGGCAAGATGGTGGTGGGCACGGTCAAGGGTGACATTCACGACATCGGAAAGAACCTCGTTGGCATGATGATGGAGGGCGCGGGTTTTGAAGTTATTGACCTTGGCATCAACACTGATGTCGAGCAGTTTCTGGCTGCCATCGACGAGCACAAACCCGACATTTTAGGCATGTCGGCGCTGCTGACCACTACCATGACCTACATGAAGGTTGTCATCGAGACCCTGAAGGAAAAGGGCATACGCGACCAGATGATTGTGCTGGTCGGCGGTGCACCTTTGAACGAGGAATTCGGCGAAGCCATCGGGGCTGACGCCTATTGCCGGGACGCAGCCGTTGCCGTGGACACCGCCAAGCGCCTGATTACCCAGCGGAGCGTCTGAGTGGAGCAGTTAGGTGCCATATCCGGGACATCTCCCCAAAAAAAACCGGCCCGACCGGGCCTCCGGCTCGGCATTGTCGCCTGTGGGGCGCTTGCTCGCGAAATCGGAGTGATTGTCAAAGCCAACGGCATGGAGCACATAAAACTGCGCTACCTGCCGGCCAAGCTGCACAATAGTCCGGATGAAATCCCCGAGGCGGTTGGGGCGGCGCTGAGCGAACTCGCTCCGGAGTGCGAGCAGCTTTTTGTCGCCTACGGGGATTGCGGCACGGCCGGAAAACTTGATGCGGTGCTTGCGCAATTTGGTGCAACCCGCCTGAAAGGCGCGCATTGTTATGCGTTTTATGCCGGGGTTGAAAACTTCAATACTTTGCACGACGCCGAGCCGGGCACCTTTTATCTGACCGATTATCTGGCCCGCCAGTTCGAAACGCTGGTCTACAGGCCGCTGGGGCTGGACCGGCACCCCGAACTGCTGGAGAGCTATTTTTCCAATTACACCCGGCTGCTCTATCTGGCCCAGAGTGATGATGCCGGGCTGGAGGCAAAGGCCCGCGACGCCGCAAAGCGCCTCGGCCTCAGGTTTGAGCGCATCAGTACCGGCTTTGGAGCGCTAGAGACAGGCATAAGGGCAGCAGCATCCAAAGAGGCGGCGCCATGCACGAAGTGACTATCATCTATTGGCGCGATATCCCCACCCAGATTGTGCTGGGCAAGGGGCGCAAGGCCATCAAGCACCAGCTCTCCAATCGCTTTATGGTGGCCGTCGACAAGGCGGCGATGAATGCCGGGGCCGGTGACACGGACGCCTATCTTGAGGGCTGGCGCAAAATTGCCCGTGCCGTTGCGCAGCCGGACGACAAACAGGCCGTCGCACAACTGGCGGCGGAACTCGAACAGCAATACCCCGCCTCCCGGCTGGCCCAACTGGCCCGCAACGGCGGCAATGAAAACCCATAGGCGAAAACTGACATGACACGCACCATTCTTTCCTCCCCGACAAAAGAAGTCATCATCGGCTTTGACCAGCCGTTCTGCGTCATTGGCGAGCGTATCAACCCCACGGGCCGCAAACTGCTGGCTGCCGAGATGAAGGAAGGCAATTATTCCCGGGTTGAAGCCGATGCGCTGGCCCAGGTCGCAGCGGGTGCCACAGTTTTGGACGTCAATGCAGGGATTCCGCTGGCCGACGAGCCCAAGATTCTTGCCGATTGCATTAAACTGGTGCAGTCGATTACCGACGTGCCCATTTCCATTGACAGCTCCATCATCGACGCGCTTGAGGCGGGCCTCGAGGCCTATGAGGGCAAGGCGCTGGTCAATTCTGTCACCGGAGAGGACGAAAGTCTGGAGCGGGTATTGCCGCTGGTTAAAAAGCACGGGGCCGCGGTGGTCGCCATTTCCAACGATGAAACCGGCATCTCCACCGACCCCGATATACGCTATGCGGTGGCCAAAAAGATTGTCGAGCGGGCCATTGATTATGGCATTCCCAAGAGTGACGTGGTGGTTGACCCGCTGGTCATGCCGGTCGGAGCCATGAACGACGCCGGTCTGCAGGTTTTTGCGCTGGTCCGGCGTTTGCGCGAGGAGTTGGGGGTCAACACCACCTGCGGCGCTTCCAATGTCGGCTTTGGCGTACCCAACCGCCACGTGCTGACCGGGCATTTCATTTCCATGGCTGCGGCCATGGGCATGACCTCGGCCATCATGAACCCGCTGCACGCCGAACAGATGGCGGCGGTGCAGGCCGCCAATGTTCTGAACGGGCATGACCCGGATTGCGCCAAATGGCTGGCCGCCAACCGCCCCCCCGCTCCCGAGGGCGAGCAAACGGGACGCAGGCGTGGCGGTCGAAGAAGGTCTCGCGGGTAACCTTATGGCGCAAACGAAGCTGGCAAAGGTTGTTTTTCAACCCTCGGGCAGAAGCGGAAAGTTCGCCATGGGCACGCCGGTGCTCGATGCGGCGCGTGAACTGGGAGTACCAATCGAAAGCGTGTGCGGCGGACGCGGCATTTGCGGGCGCTGCCAGATAAGCGTTGCCGAAGGGCAATTTGCCAAGTTCGGAGTAACCAGCAGCGCTGAGCATCTGAGCCCGCGCGGCGCGATTGAGCAGCGCTATGACGAAAAACGAGGGCTGGCCGGCGACCGGCGCCTTTCATGCTCGACCCGTATCGAGGGCGACCTTGTCATCGACGTGCCCGAGGCTTCAATCGTTGCCGGTCAGACCATCCGCAAGGACGGCTCGACGGATGGAATGGTTCGTAATCCGGCGCTAAAACTCTGTTACGTGGAGCTGGACGAGCCCGACTTGCACACTCCGGTGGGCGATGCCGACCGTCTGGTTCAAGCAATTGCCGAAGGCTTCGGGATTGAGAATGTTCTTGTCCCCTTCAAGCTGATTGCCCGGGTACAGTCGGTGCTGGCCGAAGCTAATTTCAAAGCCACGGCCTGCGTCGATATTTCGGGCGCCCGCCCTGAACTGGTGGCGATTTTCCCTCTCTACAGTGAAGAACTCAGCGGAATCGCCGTTGATATTGGCTCGACCACGGTCGCTGCCCACCTGGTCGACCTGATGAGTGGTGAAATTATCGCCTCTGCCGGACGCGCCAACCCGCAAATCCGCTTCGGTGAAGATCTGATGAGCCGGGTCTCCTATGTGATGATGAACGAAAACGGGCGCGAGGCGTTGACCACCGCTATCCGTCTGTGCGTGCGTGAACTTGTGGACGGGTTGCTGGAAAAAACCGGACGTGAGCGGGGCCACCTGCTCGAAGCGGTTTTTGTCGCCAACCCGGTGATGCAGCACCTGTTTCTGGGCCTTGACCCAACGCCATTGGGGCAGGCCCCGTTCAACCCGGCAGTTTCAGCTGCGGTGCGGGCGGAGGCCAACGACCTTGAACTGAACCTTGGCGCAGGAGCAAAAGCATATTTTTTGCCGATTATCGCCGGGCATGTGGGGGCCGACGCCGCCGCCGTTATCCTGTCCGAACAGCCGCAAAAATCGCCCGACCCGGTGCTGATTGTCGACGTGGGCACCAATGCCGAAATCATGCTCTGGGACGGCAAGAATCTGTTCGCCGCCTCCTCACCCACCGGCCCGGCGCTGGAGGGGGCCGAAATTTCCTCCGGCCAGCGCGCTGCCCCCGGTGCAATCGAGCGCATCCGTATCGACAAAAAAACTCTGGAACCAAGGTTCAGAATTATCGGCACGGAAGTGTGGTCTAACGAGCCCGAGTTTGCCGAGGCGTCGAAGGCTACCGGCGTCACCGGCATATGCGGCTCCGGCATTATCGAAATTATCGGCGAAATGCTGCTCGCCGGCATCCTCTCCCCGGACGGCATAATTCGCGGACCGAACAGCGCCGATGAGGAAAAGCGACTGGTCGCCAACGGACGTACATTCTCTTATGTGGTGCGCACCGAGGCCCCGGCGCTGATGATTACCCAGAACGACATTCGCGCCATCCAACTGGCCAAGTCGGCGCTTTATGCCGGGGTAAAACTGCTGCTCGACAAAACCCGACTGACGAGCGTCACCGATATCAGGCTGGCCGGGGCTTTTGGCTCTTACATTGACCCGCAATATGCGTTGCTGCTGGGGCTGGTGCCCGATTGTGAAACAAGCCAGGTGCGCGGGATCGGCAACGCCGCCGGACAGGGCGCGCTCAAGGCCCTGCTCGATGTCGATGCCCGCCACGAAATCGAGCAAATGGTGCTGAAAATTGAAAAAATAGAAACCGCGCTGGAGCCGGAATTTCAAACCCATTTTGTTGCTGCCATGGGCCTGCCCAACTCGGTGGACGGGTTTGAAAAGACCCGAAAACATTTCGGGATGGCGCCGCTGGAGCTGAATACCGGTTCGGCTGGAAAAAAGCGCCGGGGTGGTCGCCGGAACAAATAATTCTTGTCATTGCGAACGACCCGCAAGGGGAGCGCGGCAACTCAGAAACATCTTGAGAAACACTTATTTCTCTGGATTGCTTCGTTGCTGGCGCGCCTCGCAATGACGGGTTGGCTTTTTTCGGGTCAGACCGGCGCTGCGCTGATTGCCACACCCGCTTCACCCAAGGCATCGCGGATGGCACGGGCAATCTTGAGTGCGGCTTCATTGTCGCCATGCAGGCAGATGGATTTGGCCTTGCTTTTCAGCACTCCTCCGTCAATTGCGGTAATCTGCCGGTCGCTGGCGATGCCCAAAGCCTGCGCCACGGCCTGTGCCGGGTCTGAGAACACCGAGCCGGGCAAAGAGCGCGGCACCAGCAGGCCGCTTGCATCATAGGCCCGGTCGGCAAAGGCCTCGGGGATGGTTTTTAGCCCCAGACCCTCGGCCGCTTTGAGTTGTTTGCTTCCGTCCAGAGCCAGAATGGCCATCGACGGTTTGAAGGCCTTGACCGCTTCAAAAATAGTATGCGCCAGCGCATAATCCTCAGAAGCCCAGTTGTAGAGCGCCCCGTGCAGTTTGACGTAAGAGATGGGCTGCCCGGCCTTTTCGGCAATTGCAGCCATCGCCTCCAGTTGCTCAACGACCTGAACGGCAATCGCGTCCGCGGGCAGGTCGAGGCGCTTCCGGCCAAAATTCTCCGGGTCAACAAACCCGGGGTGAGCCCCGGTTCTGACCCCTGCCCTCTTGGCACCCAGCAATGTGCGCCCCATGATTTCGGCGCTGCCCGCATGACCTCCGCAGGCTATTGAAGCGCTGGACACAATCTCCAAAAGCTCTGCGTCAAACGCCGCGCCTTCGCCCAGGTCGGCATTGAGGTCAATCGAGGTCATTTTTGTGTGCCTGCCTGCAGATGGAATGGGCATGGTCAACAGTGACGGGGCTGAAACGCACCTCGGAGCCCGGCCTAAGCTGGGCAAAACGGTCCAGATCGGCACTGATGAGGGTGCCGATGCGCGGATAACCGCCGGTGGGCTGATGGTCGCGCATCAACACGATCGGCGTCCCATCCCCAAGGATCTGAATATCTCCGGGCACAACGGCATCCGACACCAGTGAGAGATTTGGCCGACTGGCAAAAACACCCGTGGGGTCGCGCAGCCTTACCCCCATGCGATCGAGGCGTTGGGAAACGACAAAAGTTTCAGATATGAAATTCCGGCGCAACGCCGGCGAGAAATGCCCAGAATGCACGCCCCATATAAATCGAATGGGTCCGGGCCGGTCATCACGGGCGCCCCCCTTTTGGCACGGGGTTTTTGTTGTCCCGGTGAGCGGAACCAGTTTGAGCAGGTCACCACGCACAAGCGCCCGCCCCTCCAGTCCGCCAAGGCGGGCAATGGTATTGGTGGCACGACTTCCCATCAGCCTGGGCACATCTATCTCGCGGTCAAACCGGACATAGGCGTAGTTTCCCGCCGCGCCCGGAGTTATTTCCACACGGTCATCGGTGTTCAGGGCGATTGCCTGCCCCCATGGGTGCTGCCTGGCGTTAACGTGCAGGTTGAATGCGCCCCCCGAGCAGGCCATGCGCACCGCGCCGCCGCGCACAACAAAAGCCGTTCGTCCTGCGGCAATCTCCAAAGCCGTTTCAGATGAGCAGCCAAGAAGGTTCCTCCCTTGGACAAAGGCACTTCTGTCCATCGGGCCGGAGGCGGCAACGCCATGCTTCAAGGCCTTGAAGCGCCCGTCGTCCTGAACGCTGGTCAGCGGTCCGGGCTCGGTAATCTCAAGCACAATCATTCGCGCATATCGCTTGAGAAGCGAATAATGCCGCCGACGGCAAGTTTTGTGGGCGGCTCATTGGCCGGATTGAAATTTCGAAAATCCGTGCGCCCGATAACGTGCCAGCCGGTGGGCACGTGGGTAGCGGTGATCGCGGTTTGCCCGGCGGCAAAGATCACCGAACCGGGAGGCACTCTGGCGTGAATTTTCTTGCGCCGCGGAATGTGCAGACGCTTTTCGTGCATGCCGCAATAGACAAACCCGGGGGCAAAGCCTGTGGCAAGTACGCGCAGGGTGGCGCTGTTGTGGGCCGCAATAAACTCCTGCGGAGAAAGGGTGCACGCCGCAGCGGCGTCCTCCAGATCTGAGCCAATTTCCCCACCATATCTGACATTGATCTTCATGGTTCCCGCACTCATCTCCGGCGCCCGACCGGCAGAACTCAGCGTCAGGGACACGGCGTTGGACAGTTGGACAAATCCTGTCTGCACCGGATCGTAGCGCAGGCACACCGAGATAAGGCTGGGCGTAATTTCCTGCACCCCTCCAAGATTTGCTCCGGAAAGGATTTTGGCAGCAAGGATAGCGCTTTTATTAGCGGAATCAGTCAGCCTGCGGCCAAAGCGCACCAGCAGGTTGCGGTCTCCCAAAGGCAGGATCAGGGGCCGGAGCGGCTCCGGCAATGAAGTCGAGCCATCTTCTTGTGTTTGCGCGACCATCTGCCCAATGCTCCCCTTCCCCCGGCAGTTTTTCGATATAAGTGCTTTACGTTCAAAGCAAGGACAAAAACAACAGGGCCGGCTCCCGGAGAGCCCCGGACGGAAGCGGCACCGTACGAGACGAGGTTCGAGAATTATGTCTCAGGCCAGGCGCTGAGTGCCCGATGGCTGGTAAAAGCTGTTAAAAGAACTGGAAATCCTGTCGCAGGTTTGCCAAGATGGCGGGGAGTTGGCGGGTGGTTATCCCAGGACACATTGACACGATTTGCAGCTTTGCGCGTGGCAGTTTGGTGCAGAGCTTGCAGCATCAGAACAAGCAACAAAACAGGGTGGAGGCTGAGATGATGGGATCGGTAATTTCAAAGTGGGTAGTTCCGGGCGCGGTTGCCGTGGCGGTTGGAACTCTGCTTGCAGTTTATTTCGGTCAGCCCAACATGGAATCGGATCTTACCCAGAGAGCACAAGCCGCGATCAACACCGCCGGAGATTCCAGCGCAAGCGAGTGGGCGCAGGTCACCTTTGAGGGGAGGGATGCCACCATCAGCGGCGTG
>DROE01000103.1 GCA_011322005.1 Devosia sp. | reverse complement strand
GATAAAACCGGCCATCCGTCTCAGGACGCCCAGTTTATTGGCTCCGGCGTTAAAAACAGCCCCTTTGGCAGCAATAATCATCAAATTTGCCCTGAGTTTCGCCCTGTTGCCGCCCCGCATCGCACGAGGTGACCAACTATCTATAGTGTGTTGTTTCCCCTAATGCCAGATTCAGGCAGCATTGCGGTTAAACTTTTATCTCTCTTTTGGGCAACACGACATCCAAAATCAAGAGCAATGCCCCAAGCGTGATGGCGGTGTCGGCCAGGTTGAATACAAAAAACGACCAGTTCGGGGTGTAGAAGTGGAAAAAATCCGCAACTCCGCCATAGAGCCAGCGATCTGTCGCATTGGAGAGCGCACCACCCAGAACCAGAGCCAGCCCGGTGCGCACCAAGAGAGATTTTTCACGCCACCACCACCAGGCCAGCAGGCCGATAGCAGCACCGATGATGAGCATTATCACAGGCTGAGGAAACCCGCTGAGCAGTCCGTAGGAAATGCCGCGGTTCCAGACCAGCCTATAGTTGAAGAAACCAGTCACTGGAACCAGTTCGCCCCCGGTCCAACCCTCTATATTTAGCTGGTAATATTTGTGGATACGGTCGAGGAGGAACGCATCAAAACCGGCAAACAGACTGAAGATAACCGATTTTTGCGGGGTTGTGTTCATGCCCCCAGAACCACTGTACTGCCCTGCTCACGTTCACGCATGGCCTGTGCATCGCGGGGGGAAAGGTCGGGATATTCGAGGTCTGTCCCCACATCGGGAGAGATTTTCCACGAGCGGGCGCAGCGTTTTCCTGTCGCACGGGCAAAAACCACCGAAACACCGGGAACCTCATCAAGCCGGAAGGCTTCAAGGGGTCCCTCGCCCTGTACAATCTCAACATCCGAAGTGATGGAGATTTCAGCCATGTCCTGCCCGTGAATGGCGACACAGAGGTTGGAGTCGGTAATATAGACTTTGGGAGCGGCCTCGAGAGAGGAACCGATGGTTTTGTTTTTCCGCTCTATTTCCAGCGCCCCTGTCACAACCTTGCGCACCGCGCGGATTTTGGCCCATTTCTCTTCCAACTCGGTGTTTGCCCAGTCCGCGGGGATTGTGGGGAACAGCTGCAGATGCACCGAGGAATTTTTCCCCGGGAAGCGCTCAAGCCAGATTTCCTCCATGGTAAACACCAGAATTGGCGCCAGCCAGGTGGTCAGGCAGTTAAAGAGTTCATTGAGTACTGTGAGAGCCGACCGCCTCGTTATGCTTGATGCCGGGTCGCAATAGAGCGCGTCTTTCCTGACATCGAAATAAAAGGCCGAAAGTTCCAGATTCATGAAATTGGAAAGCGCTGAGACGACTTTTTTGTAATCAAAATCCCTGTAAGCCTGACGCACAACCTTATCGAGCGCTGCAATGCGGGAAAGCATCAGGTGTTCAAGCTCTGGCATGTCGGCAAAATCAACGTCGTCTCCGGCGCTGTAGTGGGCAAGATTACCCAGCAAAAAGCGGAACGAGTTGCGCAATTTGCGATAGGTTTCGACATTGGTCTTGATGGCTTCGTCCCCGAGCCGCTGGTCGTCCCAATAATCCACCGACGCCGTCCACAGGCGCAAAATATCTGCGCCATATTGTCTGACAATATCCTGCGGGGCCACGGTGTTGCCTATGGACTTGGACATTTTGCGGCCCTTGGCATCCATGGTGAAACCGTTGGTCAGCACCGCGTCATAGGGCGCGCGGCCGGTGGTGCCACAGCTTTCCAGCAAGGAGGAGTGGAACCAGCCCCGGTGCTGATCGCTCCCCTCAAGATAAAGCGAAGCGGGCCATTTGACATGGGGCCATTTTTCCTTGTTGCGCAGCACAAAGGCGTGGGTGGAACCGGAATCAAACCAGACATCAAGAATGTCGGTGACCTGCTCATACTCAGAAGCGTTTTCGACGCCTTCCAGAAAGCGAGTGCTTGCTCCGTCTGCAAACCATGCGTCAGCCCCTTCTGCATAAAAGGCCTCAAGAATGCGGGCGTTGACGGCCTTGTCCTTGAGGATTTCTCCAGTTTCCCTGTGAACAAAAACGGAAATGGGCACACCCCAGGCGCGCTGGCGCGACAGCACCCAGTCGGGACGGTTTTCAATCATGGCGCGCAGACGGTTCTGGCGCGAGGCGGGCACAAACCTCGTATTGTCAATGGCTTTGAGGGCGCGAGTGCGCAACGTGTCGGGTTTTGCAACACCAGCTTCAGCATGTTGCTCACCGGTTTCAAAATCAAAGGCCAACCCGTCCAGTTCCTTGTCCATATGGACAAACCATTGCGGGGTATTGCGGAAGATGATGGGCTTTTTGGAGCGCCATGAATGGGGGTAGGAATGCTTGATGCGCCCGCGGGCAAACAGGTTACCCTTTTCAATCAGGGCGGCAATCACACGTTTGTTGGCGTCGCCTTTTTTGCCCTTGTTGTCGATGATGCGCGCCGCGCCGTCCGGCGCTGAAGGACCAAATCCGGGCACCTCTTTGGTGTAGTAGCCAGCGTCATCCACGGAGAAGGGAATGCTTGTGTCGATGCCGCGCGCCTCAAGCTCGCGGGCACTGGACGACCAGATTTCAAAATCGTCAGCGCCGTGGCCGGGGGCCGAGTGGACAAATCCAGTGCCCGCTTCGTCGGTGACGTGGTCACCATCGAGAAGCGGGACGGGAAAGTCGTAGCCACCACCAAGCCCCGCCAGAGGATGAGTACAGGTCATGGAGGCGAGTTCACCGCCGGTTACATCGTACAGACGATTAAATGTCAGTTTCGCTTTGACTGCACACTCATCAGCCAGGGCATCGGCAAAAATCAGTTTTTCGCCCGGCTGCGGGCCGAAGTCATTTTCCGCCTCAGATACTTCGTAAAGCCCATAGGAAAGTTTTGACGAAAAGGCGATGGCACGGTTGGCCGGAATGGTCCACGGAGTTGTCGTCCAGATGACGATGGATGCGCAAAGCAAATTGCGCTGCTTTTCCTCCGCATCATCAAATGCGTCATCCATCGATGATGCAAATCCCTTCCTCCGATCAGACTGGGCCAAGCTGTCCACCACAGGAAACTTGACCCAGATGGCTTCGCTTTCCACGTCATGATACTCAATCTCGGCTTCGGCCAGCGCGGTGCGTTCGACCACGCTCCACATTACCGGCTTGGAGCCACGATAGAGCTGGCCGGACATGGAGAATTTCATCAGT
>DROE01000102.1 GCA_011322005.1 Devosia sp. | reverse complement strand
CTCAAAGGTCAGGCTCGTTTCGGAATCATAAACCGCCGTAAACCCGGCAAGATTGATCTCTATCACCAGATCCTGATTCTGGCGGTTCTTGGCGGTGAGCTTCAGGGTTCCTCCCCTCTTGAGGCTGTTTACATAGGCCTCATTGACCACAAGCTGGGTCGAGCAGGATTGAGGGTCGCACAGCATGAAAGGCACACGCACCGGCTGGGCGCCATCTATCTGCCAGGTCAGGCCGAAGGGAAGCAACACACCCAGCGGCACGGCCGCAACCGCCAGCAGACGGCTTTCCTGCCCGGGATCATCCCGCAACAAGAACGAGCCAAGAAACTGATTGTTGCGGACAACGACCTGGCGCATGATGCACGCTTTTTCCCCCGACTCCAGTGGCTCACAAACCTTGAGCCAATTCTGTGCGGCTGCCGGATCTGCGGGCGGGGCAGTGGTGGAATCCTCTGGGTGGGGCTGATCTGCGGGGTGGTCGGCTGCTGTTTCTTGCGCCAGAACCAGGGAAGCCGGTGCCAGAAGGCCCATTGCGGCCACGCCCGCCAGAAGTATTTTTTTGAAGCTCATCGAATTTCCTGCAAAGTTTTGGAAAAGGGCACACCTTCCCGTAAGCATACCGCCCTTCAAGGCCGCAAATCGGGCAATAACATGGCCGCTGCTGGTTTCCAAACCTTTATCTCCGGCTTGCGCGCAAACTATGATTTGGAAGTTGCAAGCCGTGCCATGCGCAACAACAGGGAGGCGGTGCCCCTGAGGCGATTCTCTGGCGTGGGCCAATCACGTGAAAACACAACCCGGTGGTCCGGCTTGATGCGCGCGGCCTCTCCCGGATCTGAAACCAGTTGCACCAGTCCCGCAGGGTTGGGGAAGCTGTTGTTGCGCAACGTTACAACCGCCCCCTTTGGCCCGGCGTCCACTTTCTCGACATTTGCGGTGCGGCACAAAGACTTGACGACAACAATTTTCAGCAGCGCTTCCACTTCCTCGGGCAATGGCCCGAACCGGTCGATGAGTTCGGCTCCGAATTCGTCGATCTCGGTGGTTTCGCTCAAGTCCCCGAGCCGCCGGTAGAGCTGCATGCGCACCTGAAGGTCGGGCACATAATTTTCCGGGATCATCCCCGGCATTCCCAGCGAAATCTGCGGCGACCAGTGGTCCTGATCCCCTTCGCCCCCTTCCCCGCTGCGCAGGGAGGCAACCGCCTCCTCCAGCATGGACTGGTAGAGTTCAAACCCGACCTCCTTGATGTGACCCGATTGCTCCTCGCCCAGCAGGTTGCCTGCTCCCCTGATATCCAGATCGTGGGAGGCAAGTTGAAAGCCCGCACCAAGGCTTTCAAGGGACTGCAATACCTGCAGGCGCCGTTGGGCCTGTTCAGTCAGCCTTTTGTGTGCGGGAACTGTAAACAGCGCGTAGGCACGCACATTGGAGCGCCCGATCCGCCCTCTGATCTGATAGAGCTGGGCCAGTCCAAACATGTCGGCCCGGTGCACGATCAGCGTGTTGGCGTTGGGGATATCCAACCCGGATTCAACGATGGTGGTGGCAACCAGAACATCGAACTTCCCGTCATAAAACGCGTTCATGATGTCGTCGAGTTCGCCGGGCGGTATGCGCCCGTTGGCAACCACAAACGAAACCTCAGGCACATGTTCGGCCAGAAATTCCGCTATTGCCGGCTGGTCCTTGATCCGGGGCACCACATAAAACGTCTGTCCGCCACGGTATTTCTCCCGCAACAGGGCTTCGCGCACCGAAAGCGTATCGAAGGGCGAGATAAAGGTGCGAATGGCAAGGCGATCGACCGGCGGCGTGGCCAGCAGCGAAAGGTCGCGCACCCCGTTCAACGCCAGTTGCAGGGTGCGTGGAATCGGGGTTGCGGTAAGCGTGAGCACGTGAACATTGTTCTTGAGTTCCTTGAGGCGCTCCTTGTGGGCCACGCCAAAATGCTGTTCCTCGTCAACGACCAGAAGGCCAAGGTCGCGGAATTGAATTGATTTTGCCAGCAGTGCGTGAGTGCCGATTACGATGTCCACGCTGCCATCGGCCAACCCCTGCCGGGTCTTTTTCATCTCCGCAGAGGAAACCAGCCGCGAGGCCTGGGCGATGTTGACCGGTAGCCCGGCAAAGCGCTCCGTGAACGTCTTGTAATGCTGGCGCGCCAGCAAGGTTGTGGGCACAACCACCGCGACCTGGCGTCCCGAGAGCGCAACACAGAATGCCGCGCGCAAGGCAACTTCGGTTTTGCCGAACCCCACATCGCCGCAGACGAGCCGGTCCATGACACGACCAGAGGACAGGTCGTCCATTATGGCGTCGATAATTGTCAGTTGGTCTTCGGTTTCCTCAAAGGCAAAACGGGTGGCAAATTCCTCGTAGAGTCCGGTGGAAAGATCAATGGGCTGCGCACTGGTCATGGCGCGGGCAGCAGCAATGCGAATGAGTTGCTCGGCCATATCGCGGATGCGTTTTTTCAGCTTGGATTTTTTGGCCTGCCAGGCGACCCCGCCCAGCCTGTCTAGCTGACTGTCGCTCCCCCCCTCCCCGTATCGGGTCAGCAGTTCGATATTTTCCACCGGCAGAAACAGCTTGTCACCGCGCGCATATTCTATCTCCACGCAATCGTGGGGTGCGCCCATGGCTTCAATCGCCCGCAATCCGACAAAGCGCCCGATACCGTGATCAACATGCACAACCAGATCGCCAGACGAGAGGCTTGAGGCTTCGGTCAGGGCGCCCGAGGCTTTTTTGCGTCGCCGGTTGCGGATAATTCTTTCGCCCAGAATATCCTGCTCGGACAGCACCAGCATTTCTGTGGTTTCAAAGCCGGATTCCAACCCCAGAATAAGCAGGGCCACGGTGCCGACCGAAGTTGTTGCGGCATCATTCCAGTTCTGGGCCAGCCGGTGGGAGCCCATGCCATGGTCGAGCAAAACCTGGGCCATGCGATCGCGGGTGCCTTCGGACCAGCAGGCAATGATGGTTTTTTTCTTCTCAGAACTGGCCTCTCTGAGACGTTTGAGCACCGCCTCGAACAGATTGGTGTCCTGCGCACTGCGCACGGCGGCAAAGCCGGGTGGCAGATGACCGCCCTTGTCGAACTCGGGGACGTGTGGGGCCGCTCCCTTGAATGGACTGAACTGCGTGACTTCCCCCGCACCCGCCAACCGATAGACCGGAGTATCAAGATCATAGAGCAG
Source organism: Devosia sp. (assembly GCA_011322005.1). Lineage (GTDB taxonomy): Bacteria > Pseudomonadota > Alphaproteobacteria > Rhizobiales > Devosiaceae > DROE01. Next base: position 335 of record DROE01000102.1, on the reverse strand, counting down.
TGCTGGATCGATGGGGTTGTAGCGGGCCCCGGAGCCAACCAGCTTATCCTCTTCGTTCCGGGCGTCACACCGAGCCCGGTAATAGTCCTTTATCTGGATACGCCGATCCTCCAGCGCTTCAACGCTTTGCTCATCGAACACGGTTTCAGCGCCGCCACAATAATCACTGAGCATTTCCATTTCAGGGTAAAAGAACGGCAGCCAGTGCTCGGCCCCGGCAAAGCGCTGCCCGGCGCTGATTGCGGTGTAGAGCGGGTCGTCGACCGTGTGGCCGCCAAAAGCCGATGTATAGTTGCTGCGAAAACTGCGAATGCTCTGAGGGGTAAGAATAATCT
>DROE01000101.1 GCA_011322005.1 Devosia sp. | reverse complement strand
TAGCTGTGCAGCCTCTCTAACCCCAAATCCCCAAAGGCCCATTTTTTAACGGCCATGGCGGCTTCTGTTGCAAAGCCTTTTCCTTCTGCCCCTTCGAACAGATGCCATGCCAGTTCAATGTCCGGCCAGTTGGAATGCCTGATCAATCCCACCCGGCCGACGGGCTGCCCTGTCTGTTGCTCAACGAGGGTAAAGAAGCCAAAACCGTGCCAATGCCAGTGGCCAATGCCGGCGAGAAACCCGAACCAGGCTTGTTCCGCTGTGACCGTCTCGCCCTGCGCCCTCATCGACGGGGCACTGGTCATGAAACGGGTGAACTCAGGAAGGTCACTGCGCTCGGGTCCACGCAAAACCAATCGTTGCGTGGTCAGCATGGGTGCGATCGAGAGGTTTTGCATCAAGCGCCTTTCCAGTCACAGACCTGAGTTTCAGGCCCGTCCAGTATAACGAACGGTCGCACTCAAAGGAAAGTGGCCGCGCCAGCTTAAGGTCCGCTTTGCGGGACAAAGTGAACTTTCGCCACAGTCAGGTGAACGACCGCTAGTGAGCATCTAAAAACTCGCCGTCAAGCAGTCCGATAAGTTGGGTGGCAAGGTCTGGCGATCGAACTGGGGACCCGTGGCAGGGCAGCAATATCGTGGGCGCTGTTTCCGATAATATTCCAGAGGCCCAGGTTTTGTACGCACCCGCATCTTCAATGCCGTAGCGTGGAAAGCCGCGTAACAAGGTTGCCTCTTGCCCAAACTCACCCGGTGGACGGGCAAGGGAACCAAACGCATCGGTGACAATCAAGGCGCAGTCGGCGCCAGAGTTGACCACCATCCAGACCTCACCTGTCTTAAGTCCATCGGGTTCGTGCATGGTCACCCGTGTTGGCAATGCCGCGTTCAATTTGACGCTGGCGTCAAAGTCCAATCCGGTGGTCTTCGACAGGCGCGGGCGCGCCGTATCCGAGCAATACAACACTGCTGTCGGAAACGCCCTAGTGTGGCCCGCTAGCCCTTTGTTGTGATAGTGGTTCGGGGCAAACAGGGCCGAGGCTGCGCCAATCTCATTGGCCTGCCCGGCCAGCGTCTTCTCAAGTCCGGCCACCGGGCTGTAAAGGCACAAGCTGCCATCAACAAGCCGCAGCGCCGTGCAGCTCAACTTGCCCAATCGCGCTGTGTACACGCCGTCCAGGCCGTCAATGGGAGTGAAACGAGACGTCATTTTACGGCCCTTAGGTTCAAAAGCGTGGTGCATAAGAGCTCGACAAGGTCCAGACCGGCGGTTTTATCCCGAAGTGCCCGATTGTGGGCATGGATGCCCATGACCGCAGACACCAGGGCTTTGGCGAGATCGGCGCGGGCGATGCCTGCCGGACCATTTTGCCAGTCACTCTCGTTCTTCAACGCACATCGGAAATGGTGTTCCAGGGTTGCCCAGTAGTCTTGGATTGCCCTTTCCAGGCGCGGGCTCTTCACGCGTGCGTTCTCTATTCCGGTGTTCACGATCAAACATCCAAAATCACTTGCCGTCATCGAACCCGGCGTAACCAGCCCCCGAAGGAATGCCACAATCTCATCGATCCCCCCTTCCAGCATCGGGGATAATTCGCCAGTGATCGCGGCATCGCTGTAATAGGCCAGCGTTTCCAGAAAGAGACCTTCCTTGCCACCAAACTCCGAGCGAATGGCGAACTGATTTAGCCCTGTGAGTTTCTCCAGCTCTCGAACGCCCAGCGCCTGATAGCCATGCTCCCAAAAGACGGCGCAGGCTTTGGCGATGGCATCTTCACGGTCATAAGACTTGGGGCGCGGCATGTGTCGGTCCATTTGACAATTACTATACGTTCGCATAGAAATCATATCAATGCAACCGTATAGAAAACAGGATATGTGATGAGAGACGTTGTTTTCCCTCAAGAAAGACAGGCAAGCTACGAGGCTTACGGATACTCAGCTGCGGTAAGAAGTGGGGGGTTTCTGTTCCTGTCGGGTCAGGTCGGAGCCGATGAGACTGGCACGGCCGTGGCTGATCCACACGCCCAGTTCGAAAAGGCATTTGAAAATTTGCGCGGTGTGCTCGCGGCGGCAGGATGCGACCTGGACGATGTTATCGACGTTACCACCTTCCACGTGAACATGTTCGATCACTTCGAAGCATTCGCGTCGGCAAAGCAAAAAGCCTTCCCAAACCCGCCTTTTCCGAACTGGACAGCCATAGGGGTCGTTAATCTCGTCGACCCCGACCTGCTCTTGGAGATCAAGGCAATTGCCAGGCTTCGGTGACCGAACGGGGACGACGAATGCAGACATTCGTACGGTGCGCAGCATCGGTCAACGTGGGCTCTCTGCTCGAATTCGCCGCATTAAGTGCGAACGACCGCTTTTTACTCCCAACATATTATGCCGACATGCCGCGCCCATTCATTCAATGGGCAATGTGTTGTGAGGATCATCGCGGCATAATCTGAAGCTCGGCATTATGCACGAACTCGTGGCTCAGGGTCGAATAGAAGGCTTCGGCAGGTGTGGTCGTATCGGTGCCGGTGAAACGACGGCGTTCGGGCATGTGCTTCGACGCGGGGGTAGTTTTCTTTATGTTTCAAAGACGTTTAAGTCTGGTGAGCAAACCGGAATCGAATTTTGGCAGTGCAGGGCACCGGCAGGATAATACCAGCCTGTTTGCACCAATCGGG
>DROE01000100.1 GCA_011322005.1 Devosia sp. | reverse complement strand
TCTTGGACAAAATGGGCCGGATCAACCACAACCCCGTTGCCGATAACCGAGAGTTTTCCGCGCACCAGCCCCGAAGGCAGGAGCGAAAGCTTGAAGACCTTCTTGTCAATGACAAGAGTGTGGCCCGCATTATGCCCGCCCTGATAACGCACCACCACATCGGCCCGCTCGCTCAGCCAGTCGACAATTTTTCCCTTGCCCTCGTCGCCCCATTGCGAGCCCACAACAACCACATTCGCCATTTTTTGGTCTTTTCCCCTTGTTTGCCCCCCACTCCCGAATGCGTTTCGGGAGCAAATCATGCCCGAAACCCCGCGACCGGACGGCCGCGCCGGCAGCCCGCTATTGCGGGTTTCAGTTCATGCCTGATGCTGTTAAGTGTGGCGGCTCCAAAGCACAAGAGCAGATATGACAAACCTCAACGCTCCCGGCACTTTCGTACGGGGAATGTTCACGAACATTCTCGCCCGCCCCTATCTGCTGCTGGTGCTGGCCCCGGTTTTCTGGGGCGGCAATATTGTCGCCGGCAAACTCGCCATTGGCCATGTTGACCCCAATGTTCTTGTCATCGGCCGCTGGGCCGGGGCCATCCTTGTTCTGCTCACCCTGTCACGGCCCCATCTAAGGGAGGACTGGCCACAAATCCGTCCCGCTCTCCCATTGCTGTTTTTGTTTGGTGCGCTGGGTTTTACCGGTTTCAATCTGTTGCTCTATAATGCCGTCCTTTACACCAGCGGTGTCAATGCGTCCATTGAGCAGGCTTCCATTCCGGTGCTGGTGTTGCTGGGCAACTTCGTGCTGTTTGCCGTCAGACCCAGGCCGCTTCAGATTGCCGGACTGATTATCACCATCATCGGTGTTGTCTGGGTTGCAACCCACGGCGAACCGATGCGTGTACTGGCCCTCTCCATCAATATCGGCGACCTGATGGTGCTTCTGGCCTGTATTCTTTATGCCGCCTATTCCCTGACCCTGAAATTCAGGCCATCCATTCACTGGCTCAGCTTCCTCAGCGTCACAGCCTTTTTTGCTCTTGCAACAGCGGTGCTGTTTCAGGCCCTTGTTGGAGGCGGCATGGACAGGTTCTTCTCGCTTCTCCCCCGGGTTACGCTCAGGGGCTGGCTGATCGTGCTCTATGTGATGATTTTCCCCTCGATCCTCGCCCAGCTATTTTATGCCCGCGGTGTTGAAATAGTTGGACCCAACAGAGCGTCCATTTTCATCAATCTGCTGCCCGTTTTCGGCACGATTCTTTCTGTCATAATTCTGGGCGAGCGCTTTGAAGCATATCACGCCATCGCCGCAATTCTGGTGATTGGCGGCATCACCATGGCTGAATATAGCGTCCGCAAAACCTGATTTTGATCAGGGCATGCGGGACCGGACCACTAACACTTCGTTACCCCAAAACACTCGAATTGCTGCAGTTTCCCGCCCAGACAGAAAAAAAATCAGACCTGTATTGGACTTTGGTCCGATTGAGAAAAAAAATAGTCCGGGAACCTTCTGCATTGGTCTTGGACATCTGTTCAATCGCCCGGCCATATGTCTAGCTTCACCTCATCAAGGGCCTCGATAAGTCCCAAAAATCACAAACAGGTTTTCAACCCCTTTTGACAAACAAGGAACAGCAATGATTTCCCTTCCCAACTTCAAAACCCTGCTCACCGGCGTTGCCAGCGCCGCCGTCGTCGTTGGCCTCGCCATGACACCGGTAACCATCG
>DROE01000099.1 GCA_011322005.1 Devosia sp. | reverse complement strand
GGCCCCGCGCCCGACACGCCCGAATTCGGGCAGTTGCTGGCGGATTATGGGGCTGCCAGTGAAACCTATGAAAAGGACGGCGTAATGCTCGCGGGTGAAGCGCTGCAGGACGCCGACACCGCCACTTCCATCCGCATCCGCAATGGAAAAACCGAAACCATGGACGGCCCCTTTGCCGAAACCAAGGAACAGTTGGGCGGGTTCTACATGCTTGAGTGCGCCAATATTGATGAAGCCATAAAATATGCCGCAATGATTCCCACCGCCAAGTATGGAACTGTCGAGGTGCGCCCGATTATGGACTACTCAAAAATGTAGCTGGCGGTATGAACGCTGATACCGGAAAATCTCAAACCCTCGCGCGCCAGACAATCGAGAACCTCGTGCGCGAGGAATGGGGTCGGCTGCTTGCCGCCCTCATTGCCCGGCTGGGAGATTTTCAGCTGGCGGAAGATGCGCTGCAGGATGGCCTTGAAAGCGCGCTTGTTCACTGGCAGCGCAACGGACTGCCCCGCTCCCCCGCCGCCTGGTTGTTGCAAACGGCGCGCCGAAAGGCCATTGACCGCATCCGGCGGGCGGCGAACTTTCGCGCAAAGGAGCCGCAAATCTCGCACCTGATGGAACTGGATGCTGAGGAAATGGCGATGGAAGAGACCCCTGAAATTCCCGACGAACGGCTGGCGCTGATTTTTACCTGTTGCCACCCTGCCCTTGAGGCCAAGTCGCGCACCGCCCTGACCCTGCGCACCCTTGGCGGGCTGAACACGGGCGAAATCGCGCGGGCGTTTCTGGACGGTGAACAGGCGATGGCCCAGCGGCTGGTGCGGGCAAAGCGTAAAATCAAACAGGCAAAAATCCCCTACAGGGTGCCGGAGAGCGGGCAATGGGATGAACGGCTGCACACCGTGCTCGGTGTGCTCTATCTGATATTCAACGAGGGATATTTTTCCTCCCACGGGGATGCACAGGTGCGCGTTGGCCTTTCGAACGAAGCCATACGCCTGGTCCGGATATTGCTGACCCTGAAACCCGGCGAGGCGGAGACCGAAGGCCTTCTGGCCCTGATGATGCTCCACGATTCACGGCGCGGCGCACGGGAGGACGCCAGCGGTTTCATGGTGGCGCTCGAACATCAGGACCGGTCCCTGTGGGACAGGGGCAAAATATTTGAGGGCATGCAAATGCTGGAAAGGGCCCTGTTGCGCCGCACACCGGGGCCCTATCAGATACAGGCCGCGATCAGCGCCGTGCACGCTCAGGCAAGGGACCATGACAGCACCGACTGGGACCAGATCGTGCAGCTTTACGACGAACTATTTCGCTTCCAGCCCAACCCGGTGGTCAGGCTGAACCAGATCGCCGCCCTCTCTTATGCGAAAAGCCCCAAGCTGGCGCTGGAACAGCTTGGCGAACTGGAACAGGAGTTGGCCGCCTATCAGCCTTTTCATGCGACAAGGGCTGACCTGTTGCACAGAACCGGACGTATCAACGCCGCCGAGGTCTCCTATAACAGGGCAATTGAACTCAGCAGCGAAGAAAAGACCCGGGCTTTTTTGAGCCAAAAGCTGGGCCGCATGCTCAGGGGCAGCTAAAAGACTCCTATTCTGACGCAGATTCATTCCATTATGCCCGAAACCCGGTTAAACCCTTCTCGGCTGGAAACCGGGGGATTTTGATGAGCACACTGGACAACACGCTGAACGCCGATGGTGCCCTGATTGTGGGTGCCGGACTGGCGGGACTATTCTGCGCGCTCAAACTCGCGCCGCGCCCGGTGACCGTACTTTCGCCCAAACCCCTTGGCACAGGCGCGTCTTCAACCTGGGCGCAAGGGGGTGTTGCCGCCGCGGTGGGTGAAGGGGACAGCGCCGAAGCACACGCAAAAGACACCGAGCGGGCCGGGGCGGGTATTGTTGATTTTG
>DROE01000098.1 GCA_011322005.1 Devosia sp. | reverse complement strand
TGGCCCGAAGGCACACCCTGTGCCCCTCCCCTTGCATTCTTTTTAGCCATTCCTCTGGCTCAAAGTGATTATAGTCCTCCCAGAAGGTAACGGTTTTCAGCCGATCGGGTCTGGCAGAGCGAGGCGTGTGAAGTGAATAGGTGAAATCTGAATGCGTCGGCAAAATGTGGACCTGTCCCGGAATTGTTCCGCCCTTTTGACTTGGTATTCTGCCACAAAGGAGAGACGTGATGGCACAGAGACCAACCCCTGAGTCCCGCGCTGAGGCTGTGCGGTTGGCGCTTACGAGCGGTTTGATCCGTCGACAGGTGGCTGCCGATCTTGCTATCGGTTTTCCACGCTGAACCGCTGGATCCAGCAGGACCGGCGCAATCCCGAGAGGCCGACCGCCCAGCCTGAGCATGACGAAAGATGCGGCCGATGCTCTCCACGCTCAGACACTCCGGCACCACCTGCTCCGAGCATCCTCTCATGGCTAAGATTTCCCTAATGCTACAGTTCGCATTTGCCTCAAAACTGCACAGCAATTTTGTAAAACACGAAATTGGCTGCCCCTATCGTGCTCTCCATCAGGGAGAACATGAAAATGAAAAAAACCACAAACATAAGATTCGTACTTGGCTTGGCGCTGCTGGCGCTGGCCACAATGATTGCTCCGGCCCAGGCTTCTCGCAATACGGATTTCAGCAATCCGGCCTTTGCCAAGGTGTCAGGGCAGACCTCCATCCCCATCGGGCACGCTCAGTTTTGCCAGACCCGGCCGCAGGAGTGTCAGGCCTACGCATCGGTAACCGAAGCCGTGCAACTGACCCAGGAACGCTGGGACGAACTGCTTGAGGTCAACACCGGGTTCAACCAGTCTATTGTCGCCGTTACTGATGAGGACCTTTATCAGACCGAGGAATTCTGGACCTATCCGCGTGGTTATGGAGATTGCGAAGACTTTGTGCTGGCCAAACGCCGCGACCTCATCGAGCGGGGCTGGCCTGCATCGACACTGTTGATTTCGGTTGTCCGGCAGACTTCCGGCGACGGGCATGCGGTGTTGCTGGTGCGTACCGATCGCGGTGACCTTGTACTCGATAATCTGCGTCCGCTGATCAAGGTCTGGAACCAGACCCCATACGAGTATATCAAACGCCAGTCCCAATCCCATGCAGGGATCTGGGTGGACATGGTCGACAACCGCCCCATGTCCGTACTGGCTGCCCTCTAAGGCGAACGGCAGAGGTGCGGTGTTATTCAGTCATCATCGCGCCGGCCCGGGAGTGTACTTCCAGCTTCAAGCCATCCCCCCCGGCTTTGATGGGTACACTGTTTGTCCGGGCACCGTGCACCCGCACCCCTGATAGCGGGTGCAAAACAAGGGCCGACCCGTTGCCCCCGGGTCGGCCCTTCGTCTTGTCCCGTGTCAGAAACACCGTTGACTGCCTTGGAACGCATCCCTCAACGCGTTTAGCAGCCTAGCCGATGATGGCAAAATAGATGCCAAGGAACAGCAAGCCACTGATAAAACTCCAGCCGAATGCAATAAGTGAGCCCAGAAGCATGTTGGGCAGGGAGACCGCCCCATTTTCCTGTTGCTGAAAGCCCATTTGCATCATGATGAAGGGGCCGCAGACAAAACTCATAATCAGGTGGCCGACGGAGCCCAGAAAATTCTTTCCGTCATAGCGTAGATAGGCGACCTGTCCGTAGACCCCCTGATAGAGATGGGTTGCGGCGCCCGAGACGCTCAAACCGACCGCCATTATGAACAGAGCCAGAAAAAATTCGAATAGCATGAAACTACACCCCGCCCGCCAGAAAGGCATGAACAGCCTTCTAAATCGGGCTGTGCGTTAATATTTTATTAAGTATATGCAGTGCCCTAATCCAAGTCACCTGAACTTGGGAAAATTGGTTAACGATACAAGATGGCACAAGATTTCACCCCGGTCGGCGCATCACAAAGGTCCGTCACATCCCTGCCGTTCAACCTGTCCGCAATAGCGCTTTTGCTGCTGTTGTTCGGGATTGGGGTTTCCTACATGCTTGATGACATGGCAGGCGAGCAGAACCAGGATGCACCAAGCTCCTACACCGCTCCGTTTGTGAGTCAGATCCTTGGGGGCAAGACCTTGCTTATTCCCGCGGACTGGTTCCACCCCCCGGCCCCCGCCAGTGGCGAGTTTTCCGACCAGATCGACCTGCAGATCGGGGTTCGCCTCTCGCCGGACGCCTCCCCGGCCCCGATAGACATCAGGTTGACCCCGGCAAGTGGCGCCCAACCCAGTGCCTACCTGCTGGATACGGTATATATTAAACAGTTCACATCTGAGCAGGTCAGCGGCCCCGTCGGGCTGGTGGGAAAGCCTCTAAGAAGCGAAGAGGGATTCCAGAACGAAACCGTGTGGTACGATCCGCTGTCGCCCCGGCCGTTTGTGGCAAAATGCATCAGTGCGGTGAAGCCAGAGCGCCCCGCCTCCTGCCTGCGCACAGTTTACCTGCCGGATCAGATTGCGGTGACATACCAGTTCCCTTCCGACCAACTCGCATACTGGCGGCAGTTTGATGCCGCCATGGAGCCATGGTTGCTCGACATGGGTCTGACGTCAAATCTTTGAGGAAAAGCGGGCTTACAGTTCGACCTCTTCAACATCTATCTCCAGGATTGACATCTGGAAAATATAGTCCCGGTCACCATCTTCGTCATCTACATAGATGACAGCCAGAAACTCATCGCCCAGATAGACCTCGCATGAATCGGTCTTTTGCGGGCGTGAGCGTACCTCAATGCTGGAGTTGCCAAACCTTTGGCGCAAAAAGCCCTGCAGCTTGCTGATTTCTGTCTTATCCATAACCAATTTTGCTCCAACCGGGCCAAAACACAGCGCACTTTAGCGCCAGCGCACAGGCGGACAAGCCCAAACATGCCCGCAAACAACGATTTGCAACGTTTTTGTTATGCGCGAACAGGTCAGAGCAGGCTTCCATCTGCGGGGGGGAGCATCTGGTTCATGGCACAGCCCGGGCGCGGACACCCCGCTTCGCCCACAACTTTTGCTGGCACGCCAGCGACCGTCTTGTGGGCGGGCACATCCCTGAGCACAACAGAGCCGGCAGCAACCCGCGCGCCCTCCCCGATGGTAATATTACCCAGAACCTTGGCACCCGCGCCGATCAGAACACCGGCTTGAACTTTGGGATGCCGGTCGCCTGTTTCCTTGCCGGTACCCCCCAGCGTCACACCCTGAAGGATGGAGACGTTGTTGCCGATGAAGGCCGTTTCCCCGATGACGATGCCGGTGCCATGGTCGAACATGATGCCCCGACCCACCGTTGCTGCGGCGTTGATGTCAACCTGAAATATCTGGGAAGAGCGACTTTGCAGATAGGCGGCAAAATCCGTGCGCCCCTGACTTTGCAAGGCATGGGCAAAACGGTGGGTTTGCAGCGCATGAAACCCCTTGAAATATAAAACGGGCTCAATCGCCTTTGAGGTGGCCGGGTCGCGCTCTAGAATCGCAGAGATATCGGCGCGCATGGACGCTCCGATTTCCGGTTCCGCCTCCAGCACCTCGGCAAACGCCTGCCGAACAAGGTCGGCGGAAACGTCAGAATGATCCAGCAGTTCAGCCAGCCGGAAAGCCAACGCTTCTTCGAGCCGCTCGTGGTTCAATATTGTCGAAACCATAAAGCTGGCCAAAGAAGCTTCTTTGCGCGCAATCTGCTCCGCACCCTCGCGGATCGCCTGCCAGAGAGGGTCGACACTGTCTTTGGATATGGCGTTTTTCAATCGGGCCACAGCTTTTCTCCAATATCTTCATTGCGATGTCTGCATTGGTGCGGTCGCACTTCCGCGGAACTCTGACACGGCGCGGCTCCAAACGCATTAGCTGGGGACTCGTGCCAGAAAGTCAAGAACGCCGGCCTTAAACACTTTGTCACCGGTGGCGCGCATGTGATCGCGATCGGGAATAAGCAACGCCTCCCCGTTCGGAATCAGGGCTGCAAGTTCCTGTGGCGACCCCCCAATATCATCGTTGCTTCCCACCGCTACCAGAACGGGTGCTTCAATCCGGGATATATCATCTTCTGTGATTTTGGAACGCGAGGCCTGCATGCAGGCCGCAAGCGCCCCCAAGTCACCGCCCGTATGCTCTGCGAACAGGCGAAATTGCCGCCCCACTGGCGAGGTGACATCATCAACGCTTTTCGCCAGCAATGCCTCAACAATTCTTTCGGACCCGGAAAGGCCACGGATCATGTTTATTCCAAGTCCGCCAAATATTCCACATGAAATCAGCTCGGGCCGGTCCATCATCGCAAAGGCGCATATGCGTGCACCCATGGAGTACCCCATCACGGGAACCGGCCCCATACCAAGATGGGAAATCAGTCCCGCCAGGTCTTCGGCCATGCGCCGCGCCGGATACATTTCGGGGTCGTAAAGTTTTTCAGACTTCCCATGTCCGCGATTGTCGATGGTAACGGGGGAATAGCCTGCCTCTACCAACAGATCCGTCCAGCCCGTATCACGCCAGTTTATCGCGCCGCTGGAGGCAAAGCCATGCACCAGAACAATGGGGCTGTTGCCAGTTCCATAGGTTTCATAGGCAATTTCTATGCCTTGGGACAAAAATACGGGCATCTTTGAAGGAGCACTTTCTGACTGGGTGAATCTGTACTGTGTAGTTTAGGGCCGATTGCTCTGGAAGCGAAGTCACTTTCCCCCCATGCCTGGAAACAAGGATTTACCTCTGGCGCGAGCCAAATCCCGCTGGCAATTCGTCTCTCCCGGGCTTATGGTCGCCCCGGTTCTCAAAATCAACAACCAAGAGCTTGAAAAATGGCACACGCGGGCATTCCCCACTTCCACAACACGGATGGCATTTCAAAGATTGAAATCGGCGCACGGGAGTTTCAGTGTATCGGGGCCCTGCCCCCGTTTGACCACCCCCATGTTTATCTGGATATGGGCAAGGAAAACGAAATCGTGTGTCCTTATTGCTCAACGCATTATGTATTCAGCGCAAAAATCACAGCGGGCCTCTCGGATCCGATATCCGCTGTCTATCAACCCCAACAGGCCTGAGTGCTGAACAATGGTGGCTGATGGCCGCACCATCTATATTGCAGGGGCCGGAATAGCCGGACTGACCCTGGCGCTGGCGCTTGCCAAATTCGGGGCAACAGTGGTGGTTCTGGAGCGCACGGAAAAACTTGAGACCACCGGTGCCGGCATTCAGATCAGTCCCAATGCCCGCTGCGTGCTGGACAGGTTGGGACTTTCCCGGCCACTCGCGCGGTTCGGTTTTGTTCCCGAAAGCATCGATATCTACCCGTATCGCAGACCGAAGCCGCTGATTTCCCTTCAGGTCGGCGAGGAAGCAGCCGTCAGGTTCGGCGCACCCTATGGAGTGATCCATCGTGCTGATCTGGCGGATATCCTGTTCAATGCCTGCCGCCGTTTTGCCAACATTGACATACAGTTCGGAGTTCGCCAGTTTGATATGGTTAGTCATACGAAGGGCCTTTCGCTCTCCGTTGAACAGGCCAACCACAGCACTATCGAGGCGCGGCCCTTTGCTTTTATCGGAGCCGATGGCGTCCACTCGCGAACCCGTACCGTCATCATGTCGGGGCCCGAGGCCAAGTACTCAGGCTATGTTGCCTGGCGTACCATGATCCCCATTTCCATGCTTGCGGACAATCATATCATTGCCAGGGACCGGGTTAGCCTGCTCTGGGGGCCCGGATTTCACGCGGTGGCCTACCCCCACCCGCATCATGATCGCTTCAATGTGGCTTTGTTCACCAAAGAGAAGCTTGGAGATCCGAACAAGGTTTCCAAGGTTCAAGAACCTTCCCTGCCCAAAATGCTGCTGAAAAGTCCCCAAATCGAAGCCCTCGTCGAAAATGCCATTGCCGGGTGGTCCATGTGGCCATTGAACGCAGTTTCCACCTCAGAATGGCACAAGGGGCCGGTGGGGCTGATAGGGGACGCCGCTCACGCCATGTTGCCTTTTCAGGCTCAGGGCGCTGCCATGGGCATTGAAGATGCGGCCATCCTGGCACCACTCCTGGTCACTGAGCCCGATGGGCAAAGCGCCCTGGCCCGCTATCAATCCCTGCGCCAGAAGAGGGTTGCGCGCGTCCAGCGCATATCGGCAAGTAACGGCTCAATCTACCATATGGAATGGCCCTTTTCACTGATCCGGGACATGGTTGTCAGCGCGCAAGGGCCGGTTGGTCATTTCAACCGCCTGGAATGGCTGTATGGTTACGACCCCAACCCGGAAGTCTGTACTGTTCAAACGACCCAACACTTCTCTTAGGGCGGCACAGCCCCAGCCGCTTGCCAACACGACCTTGAATGTGTCAACTGGCCATTTCGGGTCAGAGCCTGAAAAACGCCGGAACAAAATATGCCTGTTGCCAGAAATTCCAGTCTGACCCTGAGTTTCATACTCGTTACCATCCTGCTCGATATGATCGGTCTGGGCATCATACTCCCCGTCTTGCCCCAACTTATTCTGGAACTGACCGGAGACAGTGTGGCCAAGAGCGCGGTGATGGGCGGCTATCTGGTATTCGTCTATGCACTGCTTCAATTCATTTTCTCTCCAGTGCTGGGCAATCTCTCAGACAGGTTCGGGAGGCGCCCGATATTGCTGCTCTCCCTGCTCGGGCTGACAGCGGACTACCTTCTGATGGGGTTTGCGCCAACCCTTGGCTGGCTGTTTGTGGGGCGGGCCCTGGCGGGGATTTCGGGCGCTGCTGTGGCAACCGCCACCGCCTATATTGCCGACATCACTCCCCCCGAGAAACGCTCCCAGCGATTTGGCCTTATCGGCGCGGCCTTTGGCCTTGGCTTCATTATCGGCCCAGTGGTGGGGGGGGAGTTGGGCGAGTTTTCCCCCCGTGCACCATTCTATGCAGCCGCGGCACTTGCGTTTGCGAATTTCCTGTTCGGGTTCTTTATCCTACCGGAAAGTCTTAATATACGCAAAAGACGCCGCTTTGACATAAAGCGCGCCAACCCGCTGGGCGCAATCCTGGCCTTTCGTCCGTTTCCGGTAATCTTATGGCTGCTGGGAACTCTGTTCCTGTTTTCTCTTGCCAGCCAGACATACCCCTCGGTGTGGAACTTCTTCACCATCGAGAGATTTGACTGGTCGTCCTCGCAAATCGGACGTTCCCTGGCTGTGTTCGGCCTGTTGTTCGCTCTGGTCCAGGGGGTGCTGATCGGCCCTGTTGTCCGACGATTTGGTGAAAGTTCAACTGTAATACTCGGGATGTTGGCAGCTTCAATCGCCTTTTTCGGCACCTCGTTCATTCACACACCGGTTGGGCTTTATTTCTATCTTGTCATCGGAGCCTTTTCCGGCCTGGCCGCCCCCGCCATCAATGGTCTGCTCTCCCGGCAAATCCCGGATAACGCACAAGGGGAATTGCAAGGCGCGGTCAATGCCACCAACTCACTGACCGCCATCATCGGACCTCTTGCCGCCACCCAATTGTTCAGCTACTTCACCACTTCACCCCAGGCACCAGGCTACTTTCCCGGCGTTTCTTTTTTTGCCGCCGGTATTCTTGTTATCGTGGCCTTTCTTGTGTTTGTTTACGCGGTGCGAAGGTTTCACCTCAGAAGGCTGGAGGAGCCGGAATCCCGGACTCGAATCCCCGACATCGCCAAACCCGGAGAAATTGCGGTACCTCCCCGTGCCGAAAACAAGAAATGATGCTCGAGTTTGAAATCCGCCGCGCCCAGCCGGGCGACCTTTTCGAGATATGGAACATTCTGCGCCCCATGATCCGAGCCGGTGAAACCTATACCTTTCCCCGTGACATGAGCCAGAAGGATGCGCTGGCTTACTGGCTGGCACCGGACCATCAGACATTCGTTGCAAGTGACCGCTCAGGTCTGGTCGGCACCTATTATTTGAGGCCCAACCATACCGGCGGCGGTGCGCATGTGGCCAATTGCGGATTTGTGGTGCGAGAGTCGGCGCAGGGTCGGGGTGTCGCTAGCACCATGTGCATCCACTCACAGGGAATTGCAAGAAAAGCTGGTTTCACCGCCATGCAGTTCAACTTCGTTCTAGCCACCAATGAAGGTGCTATCCATCTGTGGGAAAAGCTTGGTTTTGAGACTGTGGGCCGCCTGCCAGAGGCCTTCAACCATCCCAGGGAGGGGATGGTGGATGCTCTAGTGATGTTCAAGCGTCTTTAGACCGCTTCATGATTAGATTGAATCAATCATGAAACCCAAGGGGGACGGGCTCTTTTGCACCAACACCGGCGCGAAGTCTTTTGGCCATATCCCGATATGGTCTTCAATCCTTCGCTTGGTCCTGTCACAAAAACGCTCCGTCACAATGGTGCAATCCAAACAGGAAACGGTCTAGGGGCCGAGCAAGATCAACAAAGCGCGCTTCAAAGCGTTGAGGGCCAGTCGCCGTGCTGTTCGCCTTCCCGATCGGTAAGAACAAAACCGTGGGCTCCAAAAAAGTCGCGCTGGCCCTGAATAAGGTTGGCAGTTCCCTCGGCCCGCCGGTAGCCATCGAAGTAGGCGAGAGCCGCAGAAAGGCAAGGCAACGGAAACGCGCCAAGTGCGCCTGCCGCCACGACATTGCGCAGTGCATCACTGCTAGCCTGCATTATCTCAACGAAATCCGGCGCTACCAGCAGATTGACCGCATGGTCTTTCTCATAGGACTTTGCCATCTGGTCCAGAAAACCCGAGCGAATTATACAGCCCGCCCGCCAGATGCGTGCGATGGTGCCCAAAGGCAGCTCCCAGCCGTTTTCCTCGGAGGCCTTTTTCATGATGGCAAACCCTTGCGCGTACGCAGCAATTTTACCGGCAAGCAGGGCCTGTTCCAACTGCCCAAGGGACATTTTGGCTTCTCCCGCACCCGGCGCGCCATAAACCGACTGTGCTGCGATACGTTCCTCTTTAAGGGCGGAAATGGCGCGTGCAGCCACCGCTCCTTCTATTGTTGTTGCAGCCACGCCGAGTTCCTGCGCGGCGATCGCCGACCAGCGCCCGGTGCCTTTTTGCCCGGCCTTGTCAAGAATGAGTTCCACCAGGGGTTTGCCGGTTTTTTCATCTACAGCTTCGAGCACCAGCCCGGTGATTTCAATCAGATAGGAATTGAGTGGCCCTTCGTTCCATTTCTTGAACACCTGTGCGCATTCGGCCGGGGTCATTCCAAGCCCGTCGCGCATAACCCCAAACACTTCCGCAATCATCTGCATATCCGCGTATTCGATGCCGTTGTGGATGGTCTTGACGAAATGCCCCGCCCCGCTCGTTCCCAGATAGGCTGCGCAGGGCTCGCCGTTGAACTTGGCTGAAATTGCCGTTAAAATTTCTTCTGCGTTGTGCCACTGGTCCTTTGAGCCGCCAGCCATGATCGAGGGACCAAAGCGCGCGCCCTCTTCGCCCCCGGAAACTCCCACGCCCAAAAATCCGATGCCCCGGGCACGCAACTCTTCAAAGCGGCGCATACTGTCACGATAGTTGGCATTGCCCGCCTCAATGATGGCGTCCCCCTCCTCCATATGCTCAAGCAGCGCCTGAATGGTCAGGTCGACCGGTTTTCCCGCTTTGACCATTATTATTATCGCGCGCGGCTTCTTGATTGAGCGCACAAAGGCACCGAGACCGGTGTTGGGAATGAACCGGCCGGCAAGTTCTCCCGCCGACTCCATCATCTGATCTATCTTTGATGAAGTACGGTTACTCAGCGCGACCTTGTAGCCGTGATCAGCAATATTCAACGCCAGATTGGAGCCCATAACCGCCAGTCCGAACACGCCGATTTCCGCTTTTGACATAGGAACTTTCCTTTTTTTGCACCAAGAGAGTCTGAAGCATCTCACCGGGTACCACCAGATACACCCTTCCGGAGGACAACCCGGATGGAATGTAAAGTTGCGCGAATATTCAAACCGCAATGGACGTCCGCCGCTTCAGGTGGTTGAAGCATCCGACCGTTTTCCTTTCCGGGACAATATGTGGCCTATCCCGAAAGCTCTCCCGTACGGGTTATGTCTAACCCATTGGGGGACGCCTGTACTGATAAATGCCCACGTCGATAAAGCCCTCTGTGAACCCGGCTTCACAGTAGGAGAGGTAATAGGTCCATTTGCGTCTGAACTCCTCATCAAAACCCAGAGACGCAATTTCTGACCAGCGCGTGAGAAACCGCTCCCGCCACAGACGCAGGGTTTTCGCATAGGAGAGACGAAAATTCTTGGTTTCTTCCAGCACAAGCCCCACTCTTTTTCCCTGCTCAAGCATGGCATGCTTTGTCAAAAGCATCCCGCCAGGGAAAATGTAGCGCTGGATGAAGTCGGGACCGGTGCGATAGGCTTCAAAATGCTCTTCTGCGATAGTTATTGCCTGGATGGAGGCAGTTCCGCCGGGCTTGAGGCGGTCATGCACGGCCCTGAAATATCTGGGCCAGTGCGCCTCGCCCACCGCCTCGATCATCTCGATGGAGCACACATGGTCAAATTGACCTTCGGTATCGCGTTAGTCCTGGAAAACAAGATTGGCCAATCGGTCCAGACCCTGCGCCTCCAGACGGGCCCGCGCAAATTTCAACTGTTCGCGGGAGAGAGTGATGCCTGTGACCTCAGCACCATAATCCTGCGTGAGAACCTCGGCCAATCCGCCCCAACCGCACCCGATCTCCAGAACCCTGTGCCCTGACTTGACGCCGGCCATATCGGCAACCTGGTGATATTTCTGCCGTTGCGCCTCTTCCAGGCTTTGCTCTTCAGAGGTGAAAAGGGCTGACGAATAGGTCATCGAGGGGTCAAGCCACTTGGCATAAAACTCGTTGCCCAGGTCATAATGTTCGGAAATATTTTGCTTGGCACCATCGCGGGTGTTGCCCCGCGACAAATGATAGGCCAAATCCTTGGCCGCACGCCGAAACAATCCGGGATTGGCATTTTCAAATAATTCAATATTTTGCAGAAAAAACCTGAATAAAGCTGTTAAGTCTTCGGACTCGACGTCTCCGTTCATGTATGCAGCGGCAAATCCCACGGTGCCCCGGCGCATCGCCTGGCGTAAAACCTTGAAATTGTTAAGTTTCAGAGTTGCGTGCGGTCCGGCCGCCGGATCACCCATGGTTCGTACGCTGCCATTGGGGAATTTCACCGTGAGCGCCCCGGCATGGGGCTCACCCATCAATCTGGTGGCCACCCGCTCCACAATACCGGACAACATCCGGGTAATTATCCCGACCGAGCCGGGCTTGCTCCGTATCGCACTCTCATTCATCGGCTTTCGGGCCTTGCGTCAAGTTCCGGCACTGGATCTAAGCCTGTGTGACGGCTCCCCTGTCCGCCAGATAATATGCCGGTACGCTGTATGCCTCTCCCAACTTGTCCACAACTTTATATTAGCGCCATGAGACGCAACTGCAAGTGGTGTTGTCAATTGAGAGCAGGCAAGTCTTTGTTTGGGTGAAAGAATCTACCAGCGCCTACCAGCCTGACCTTACCGGGTCCGCAGCATCGATTATGCGCATCTGCACCTTTCGCCGACCCTGCCAATGGTCGATTGCCAGCGTTCCACAAATGTGCAGCGGCTTGTCTCTGGAGGCGTTGAGCAACAATTGACCCAACTCCTCGCTGGCGGCGCGGAACGCGATTGCCTTGATTGAAGCACCCTCATCGCTGGCCAGCGTGCAGCGCACATGCCCGCCCTTGCCCACGATGTCAGCAAATTTGACCCTATGCCCGGCCAGGGCGAAGACCGGATTGGAGTTTCCCGAACCAAACGGCCCCGCCCGGTTGAAATCCTCTACAAAATCGACGCTGGCGGTGCGTGCGGTGATGGCCGCATCAATGGAAACGAATGACTTGTGCCGCGCCCGGGCAACCGCTTCTGCCAATTCTGTATTCAAAAGGGCACGAAACCCTGCAATCTGTTCCTGGGAAAGCGTGACCCCCGCCGCCATGGCGTGCCCGCCCCCTTTTGCAACCAGTTTATCCTCAACGGCACGCAACACGGCCTGTCCGATGTCCACCCCCGGCACCGAGCGCCCCGAACCGGTGCCGGTGCCATCGGGCCTCAGTGCAATGGCAAAAGCGGGGCGATTGAAGCGCTCTTTGAGGCGGGCCGCCACCAGCCCGACCACGCCGGGGTGCCAGTGTTCGGAGGCCAGAACCAGCACAGAGGGGCCCTCCCCTTTCCCGATTTCGGCCTCGGCCACCGCTGTTGCCTCTTCAACAGCGCTGATTTCTATGCGCTGGCGTTCGGAATTGAGTTCATCCAGACTTGCCGCAATCGCAATCGCCTCTTCCTCCGAGGTGGTCGAGAGCAGCCGGGCACCCAGGCCCGCATCTCCGATCCGCCCCCCGGCATTGATGCGCGGGCCGATTACGAACCCCAGATGATAGGGGGTGAGCGGCCCGGTAATTCTTGCTGCAAGCGCCAGGTTGGCTATGCCAAGGTTCCGACCCTCCCGCATAATTTCAATACCGCGGTGTACAAAGGCCCGGTTCACCCCCCTCAGCGGCACCACGTCGCATATGGTGGCCAGTGCCACAAGGTCTGAATAGGCCATCAGATCGGGCAGCCCGCTTTCCCCTCGATTGCGCAAAACCCGGCTGGTGGCGACCAGCGCCATGAAGGTCACCCCGGCCGCGCACAGATAGCCAAGTTGCGAAATATCATTGGCCCGATTTGGATTAACCAGCGCGTTGGCTTCGGGCAGTTCGCCCTCGGCCAGATGGTGGTCCAGAACGAGCACGTTGCAGCCTCGCTCCCGGGCGTGGGCAATGGCCTTTGTGCTCGTGGTGCCGCAATCCAGCATAATCAGCAGTTCGCAACCCTGCTCGATCAGCTTGTCGATTGCGCCAATATTGGGCCCGTACCCCTCGAATATCCGATCCGGTATATAGCACAATGGCTCAAGACCAAAGAAACGCAGGTAGCGCAGCATCAGCGCGCACGAGCTGGCTCCGTCCACATCATAATCGCCAAACAGGGCAATCTGTTCCCTGTTTCGGATGGCATCGGCAAGCCGTTCGGCGGTTGCGTCCATATCCGTCAGAGTTGAGGGGTCGGGCATCAGGTCACGAATGGTGGGGGCGAGAAACGCCTCCGCTCCGTCCACCTCAACCCCGCGCGCCGCAAGGATACGCGCCACGATTTCACTGAGCCCGGTCTGCTGGGAAATGGCTTTTGCGGTGCGCCGTGCGGCGACATCGAGCCGGTCGCGCCAGCTTTTTCCAGAGGCCGAGGAGGAAACATTGAGGAAATATTCCGGCTCGCTCTCCTGCATATTCCCCGCCATTCTGCTTCGTGCTAGAAACTTTCTATGCGGATGACCTGCGGCGCGCCAGTGGTAAAACCATCGTCGGCGACCTTTTCCAGCGCTGCGCGCACCGAGGATTCAAGCGTCTCTTGGGTAATCAGAACCAGTGTGCGTGTATTTTCCTCGCCTGCCTGAGCACTATCCGCCCGCAGATCAGGCCGCTGGATGACGCTTTCAAGGGAAATGGCGTTCTCCCCCAGGCGACGGGTAATCGCGGCCAGAGCACCGGGCACGTCACGCACATTGAGCCGTATATAATATCCCCCCTCGTGGGTGCGCATGGGTGCCCGCAGATAGGGCACAAGTTCGCTGGTCGGCACACCGAGCGGAGGCACGTTGTGGCCACGGGCAATATCCAGAATATCGGCGAGCACGGATGCCGCAGTTGCCAGCCCCCCGGCCCCCGGTCCGGCCAGGAGAAGCTCCTGTATGTGGTCGGTTTCCAGCGCCACTGCGTTGAGCACATCATCAACCCGTGCAATGGCGCTGGATTCAGGCACAAAAGTGGGATGCACCCTTTGCTCGATGCCCTCGCTGGAGCGCTGGGCGATACCCAGCAGTTTGATTTTATAGCCCAGGTCACGCGCGACGTTGATGTCGGCCTGGGTAATGGCGGTTATGCCCTCGACAAAAATTTCGTCGGCTGCGATTTCGCTTCCAAAACAAAGACTTGAGAGAAGGGCCAGCTTGTGGGCGGTGTCGAACCCCTCCACGTCAAAAGTGGGATCGGCCTCGGCATAACCAAGGGCCTGGGCGTCACTCAGACAGTCCTGAAACGAGATATCCTCTTCTCCCATGCGGGTCAGGATATAGTTGCAGGTGCCGTTCATAATCCCGTAAACGCGTGAGACCGTGGCGGCGCCCATACCTTCGCGCAGGGTCTTGATTACGGGTATGCCCCCAGCAACCGCGGCTTCAAAACCGATATAGGCTCCCGTTTGCTCGGCCCGGCGCGATAAATCAACCCCGTGCTTGGCCAGAAGTGCCTTGTTGGCGGTGACCACAGGACGGCCTGCATCGAGCGCTGCGCGCACCGCCGCCAGCGCCGGGCCGTCCTCGCCCCCGATGAGTTCGACGAACAGGTCGATTTCATTGGAGGCGGCCAGCGCCACCGGGTCGTCGAACCATTGATATTCCCCTATATCAACGCCCCTGTCACGGGAACGCGAGCGCGCGCAAACCGAGACCACTTCGATTCTTCGCCCGTGCTTGCGCTCAAGGTTGCCCGCGCCCTGCTGCAACATATCCACCAGCGCCGCGCCCACCGTGCCCAGCCCCGCGACCCCCACCTTCAGAGGCGGCAATGTCCGGTTGTCGGCAAATTTCCGCATGGCCTCGCTGATACGCTCGCGCGTGTCCGAACGCGGCTCGCGGCCCTCTCGCAGGTCAAAGACGAATTGGGGGTCCCCCGCCAGTTCGCGGCCAAAGCGTGTGGGCGTCCAGTCCTGCTTTTGCAAAAAGGCCTCAACGGCCCGTGAAAAATCGTCCAGTTCATTCATGGGCTTGTTAGAATAGGAAAAATCCATCCGGTCAATAGGATTTATCTCGTGCGGCTGACGCTAACTGGAATTTTTTAGGAGATTACTTCGGTTTATTCATCGCCACCACATTGCCTCCGACACCGGATGAAGCGAAAAACCTCTTCAGGTTGCGCGCGGCCTGGCGGATGCGCTGCTCGTTTTCCACCAGTGCGATGCGCACGTAACTGTCGCCATATTCGCCAAAGCCCACGCCCGGTGCCACAGCGACTGCGGCTTCCTCTATCAGTTGCTTGGAAAACTCAAGCGAACCCAGATGGGCAAACCGGTCAGGTATGGGCACCCAGGCGAACATGGTCGCGGGAGGCGCTGGAACGTCCCACCCCGCCCGGCCAAAACTCTCAACCAGCACATCGCGTCGTGATTTATAGACCTGCCGCACGTCGGAGATACATTTGTCCGGGCCATTAAGCGCGGCAGCGGCGGCTACTTGGATAGGGGTGAACGCTCCATAGTCCAGGTAGGACTTCACCCGCGCCAAGGCTGAAATGAGCCTCTCATTGCCCACAGCAAATCCCATGCGCCAACCGGGCATGGAAAAGGTTTTGGACATGGAGGTGAATTCCACACAGATATCCAGAGCCTTGGGAACCTGCAAAATGGAGGGGGGAGGATTGTCGTCAAAATAGACTTCGGAATAGGCCAGGTCCGAGAGGATAAAAATCTCGTGGGTACGGCAATATTTTACCACTTCGCGGTAAAACTCAAGGTCCGCAACATAGGCTGTGGGATTGGAAGGATAGTTCAAAATCAGGGCAATGGGCTTGGGAATGGAGTGGCGTACCGCCCGGTCCAGCACCCGGAAAAATTCATCATTGGGTTCTGCAGGCATGGAGCGTACCACACCGCCCGACATGATAAACCCGAACGAGTGGATGGGATAGGTGGGGTTGGGAACCAGCACCACGTCTCCCGGCGCGCAGATGGCCTGGGCCATATTGGCAAACCCCTCCTTGGAACCAAGGGTTGCTACAACCTGGGTGTCCGGGTTCAGCTTAACCCCGAACCGGCGCCCGTAATAGGAGGCCTGAGCCTTGCGCAAACCCGGGATGCCTTTGGAGGCTGAATAGCGGTGGGTGCGCGGATCTTTCACTGTCTCGGCCAGCTTTTCAACGATGTGCGCGGGGGTCGGCAAATCGGGGTTGCCCATGCCGAGATCGATAATATCAACCCCCGCTGCCCGCGCCCGCGCCTTGATGGGGTTGATATGCTCAAACACATAAGGGGGCAGACGTTTGATATTGTGAAATTCGTTGCTCATGGTGCATCTCAGACAAAAAATGAATCAAGTGACCCGGCTACTGCCAGCCCTATACTGCAACATTATGGTTTGATATTGATAGAATTTTTGTCGGACCGGGAAGGCGCACTCTTGAAAAAGTCGAGATAAATGTCGACATTTGGTCAAAATTGGCGTGAACATCTGCGTGTGGCGCGTCCGTGACGGCTGGAAACACTTCAATCGCTGGTCATGGACTGCCCGGGAGAGGCATCCGAACCCTTTTATCATCCGGTTTCTCCCTGGCGGGATGTCAGAGAAAGTCACCGTTCGCGGTGTGCAAGGTTGGTTGAACAAGGCCCCAATGGCTAAACGTATTGCAATAACAACCATTGGTACAAGGGGAGATGTGCAGCCCTATCTGGCGCTTGCCATGGCCCTGAAGACGCGCGGCTATTCAGTGGTTGTGGGGGCGCCTGCGGACTTTGAAGAGGAAACCGAAAGCCTGGGGCTGGAGTTTTGCTCTTTGGGGAGCAATATTCGCTCTTTTCTCAAGCAGTCCAACTTTGAGCATGCCAGCGAGAATTTTCTGGTCTCAATGCCGGCGCTTCTCCAGCAAGGCCAGAAAATAGTCGAACAGGCCGCTCGCCGTTCCTGGACGATGGCGCAGGGGGCAGACCTCATCATTCTCAACATCAACACCAGCTTTGCCATTGATATAGCCGAAGCGCTGGACATTCCGGCGATTGCCACTGCTTTACAGCCGCTCAATACCACCGGCGAGTTCCCAATCTGCACCTTTGACCTTCCCGACCTGGGGCGGACGCTGAACTGGCTTACCCACGCCGCAACCAGCGTTCAGCAGGCCTATTATGATTTTCCCCGCGATCGCCTGCGCCGGGAACTGATGGGGCTTGAACCGCGCAAGAGCGGTGGGTTTTTCAAGGACAATGAAGGTAAGAACCTGGTTACGCTCTATGCCTATTCCGGCATAGTCTCACCGCGCCCGCGCGATTGGCCAAAAACTGCAATCGTTACGGGTTACTGGCATTTGTCTGACCAGACCGACTGGCGGCCGTCGCCGGAGTTCTCGAAATTTCTCTCTGAAGGCGATGCCCCCGTTTACCTGGGTTTCGGCTCCATGCCCTTTGGCGCTTCACGCAATACGCATATTCTGAGAGAGGCCGTGCAGCGCTGGGGTGGACGCGTTGTGGTCGCCAGCGGCTGGGGAGGCTTTGACTCCGAAAATCTCCCCAAAAATGTTTTCGCCATATCAAAAGCGCCCCATGACAAGCTGTTCGCCCACGTCAAGGCAGTGGTGCACCATGGGGGGGCGGGTACCACAGCGGCGGGATTGTACGCCGGGAAACCGACATTTGTGGTTCCTCAGGCCATCGACCAGCCCTATTGGGGTCGCCGAGTGCATGAACTGGGCTGCGGCCCTGAACCGGTTGCTCTGAAAAAACTGACACCGGATGCACTCGCCGGAGCGCTGCATGCCCTGTCAACACAGCAGAGCTACACTCACGCCGCGCAAGATGTGTCAGAGAGGCTTCACTCGGAGGATGGACCCGCTCGCGCCATCAGACATATCGAACGGGTCATGAATAACTACAAGACCCACTCGGAACGCGAACAGGGTTATGACCACACCGCCAGCTGGGCCAACTGGTAGCTGGTATTGGCGGCTTCAGGCCGCCACAGCGCTACCCGGTTTTTTACGCACCAGATATTCCGCAATCACAATATTGGGCACCCAGCACAGCCATGCAATAACGGGATAGGCCGTCTCAAACGGTATGCCCTGCGTAATGGAACCAGCCAGCCAGAGACGCAGCGTCACCCCGGCAAAGGTCAGAGCCGCCGAGCGAATCATCCAGTCTTTGTGCTGCGCAATGCGTCCTGCCCGCGCGTGTAAAACCGCCTGCGCCGTGCTCCAGAGCCACAACAGCCCAAGGATAAAGAACCCGGTTGCTGCAAACGCACCTGCATTGGTGTTCAGCGCAATCACCAGACCTGATAGCCCGGCAATCAGTATCATCAAGGCATAGGTGCGCCCCAACCAACGATGCACAGTCGGCCTGCGGGTGCGCAGTTTCCCCCAGAACTGAAAGGGCACAATCACCATGGCGATGGGACCGGCAATAACATGGGCGTAAAAAGCGAAGCGCTGGGCATCAAGCTGGTGCAACATGTTGGGAAACGCAGCTTCCATACCCAGAAGCAAATAGCGCACCGAGGCCAGCGCAATGGCAATCGAAAGGAACCAGAACAAAAATCTTCTGGTGAAATTCAGCGTCCTGGCCACAACCGGCATTTTATCTCTCCTCGTCTGGCTTGCAACAAGTCCACCACAGCCCAAAAGGCCGGCAACCAACAAAGCGGCAGAGCAACTAGACAGTGTCAAGTTAGTGCTATATGGCCAATATACTTGACAGTGTCAAGTCTCGAATTTATGTGTCGCCTATGACATCCTTTGAAACACCGGGCAAAATGCTCCGGCGTCGTGGCGACCTGCGCGAGGCCCTGATCAGCGCCGGCATTGAACTGCTGGCCGAAGGGGGACTTGAGGCGCTGAGCCTGCGCCGCTGTGC
Organism: Devosia sp.; assembly: GCA_011322005.1. Lineage (GTDB taxonomy): Bacteria > Pseudomonadota > Alphaproteobacteria > Rhizobiales > Devosiaceae > DROE01. The sequence goes on along the minus strand of DROE01000098.1, from coordinate 19,197 downwards.
GGCTCGTGCCGGGGTTTCTCATGCGGCACCCGCCCACCATTTCAAGGGGGTAAGCGGGCTGCTTACCGCCATCGTTGCGCGGGGCTATGAGAAGTTTACCAACACCATGATTGAAGAGCGCGAGAAGACAGTCGACGAACCGCGGGCGAGACTTGAGGCCATCTGCGAGGGGTACTTGCGCTTTGCCAGAGAAAATGATGCCCTGTTTGTTCTGATGTTTTCACCGCAGAAGCTGGATTTTGAAGACCAGGACTTCATTCAACAGGCCGAAGCCGCCTATCAAGTGCTGGTCGAGGGCTGCGCTCCATTCCGCCATGGAAGCGCGGGCAGCCGGGGAACCGAGATCATGATCTGGTCGCTGGTCCATGGCTTTGCCGTCTTGTCCCGGCGCGAGCGCAAAGGGGAGGCTGACAAAATGGTGCCGGATATCCGTTTTGAACAAATCCTGCCCCAGTTGTCCCTGAAGTGGTCCAGCAAACAGTAGCCGTGAAATTACCCCGCTGAAGGCAACAAAAAGGGGTACCGAGAGGCACCCCTTTTGAAACTTGTCTGAGTGTGGCGCTGGTTCAACGCTTGGAGAACTGGAACGAACGGCGGGCCTTGGCCTTGCCGTATTTCTTGCGTTCCACAACGCGGCTGTCACGAGTCAGGAAGCCGCCTTTTTTCAGCACCGGACGCAGTTCCGGCTCAAACAGGGTCAGCGCCTTGGAAAGGCCATGGCGCACCGCGCCCGCCTGCCCCGAAAGGCCACCCCCTGAAACGGTTGCCACAACATCGTACTGGTCGCTTCGCTCGGCCGCAACCACGGGCTGCAGAAGAACCATGCGCAACACCGGACGGGCGAAATATTTCTCAAACTCGCGCCCGTTGATGGTGATGCGGCCCGAACCGGGCTTGATCCACACCCGGGCAACCGCACCCTTGCGTTTTCCCGTGGCGTAGGCGCGCCCCTGCGCATCCAGCTTTTGCACATAAACCGGCGCTTCGCTTTCGACAGTCGCAACCGCGGCTTCGCCCAGGTCTTCAAGGGTATTGAGTGTTTGTTCCTCGGCCATATCAGGACACCTTCACATTCTTGGAATTGAGAGCACCAACATCCAGAACACTGGGCTGTTGGGCTTCATGGGGGTGGGCTTCGCCTGAATAGATGCGCAGGTTTTTCAACTGCGCGCGGCTCAGCGGGCCACCGGGCATCATCCGGCGCACAGCATTTTCCAGAACGCGCTCGGGAAAACGCCCCTCGAGCAACTGCCGCGAAGTGCGGTCTTTTATGCCGCCGGGATGGCCGGTGTGCCAATAGAATTTACGCTGATCCAGCTTGTTGCCGGTCAGCTTCACCTTGTCGGCGTTGATGACAACAATGTTGTCGCCGCAATCCACGTGAGGGGTGAAAATAGGCAGGTGCTTGCCCCTGAGGCGGGTGGCGATAACTGCCGCCAGGCGCCCCACCACCAGCCCCTTGGCATCGATGAGGATCCACTTCTTGTCGATCTCACTTGCTTTGGCCGAGAACGTTTTCATGTCAAATATTTCCCAGTTTCATTTCAGGCGGCGCGGACCGGTGCCACACCCGGGCTGTATTGATCCCAAAAGGGGCCACGTCTGTTTGGTCGCGTGATATATATCCCTGTAGCTGGCGTCAAGCACTTTAATTTTCTTGTTGTTTTCCCAAGACTTAACTGTGCGGTATTATATTACCGTGCGCAGCTATCCTCTCTGGTCTGCAAGAGCTGCAAATATAGAAGCAAAAAGCATAAACGCCAGAGTCTGATGACCGATGGCCAGTGGAATGGGCACAATATAAACCAGTGTCAAAATTCCCAGCACCACCTGCCCGACGACCAGCAGGGCAATGATTTTCAGCCAGTTGTCCAGTTCCAAAAACCCTTGTTGCAGCCAGCCAATGCCCAGCCAAATCACTACATAGAGTAGTATGATGTATGCCAACAGCCGGTGAGTGAACTGCACCGTGAGCAGATTTTCAAACAGATTGCGCCACATGGGTTCGAGCGTAGCCAGCCCTTCAGGTATCCAGCGTCCCTCCATCAGCGGCCAGGTGTTAAAGCCATATCCGGCATCCAGTCCGGCAACGAATGCTCCCAGAATGATTTGCAGAAACACCAATAGCGCCAAGAATTGGAGCGCGATCACATTGCCAATAACCAGATTTCCCCTCCGTTCGGGCCGCAGGCGGCGCGCCACCCAGATAATTGCGGCCAGCAACAGGCTCGCAGCGCCCAGATGGGCCGCAAGCCGGTATTGCGATACGTCCACCCGCTCGGTGAGACCCGAGGAAACCATCCACCAGCCCAGAAAGCCCTGAAACCCGCCAAGAACAAACAATAGCGCCAGCGAAGGCGCCAGCCGCCAGTTCAAACGTTTCTGCACAAGAAACACCACAAAGGGAATTGCGAACATTAAGCCAATGATGCGCCCCAGAAAGCGATGCCCCCACTCCCACCAGAAAATGGATTTGAACGCTTCCAGGTCCATCCAGTTGTTCTGAAGCTGAAATTCCGGGATTTGCTGATAAGCCTCAAATTCCACCATCCAGTCGGCCCGCGAAAGTGGAGGAAGCATGCCGCTTATGGGCTTCCAGGATGTAATTGATAAACCGGAATCGGTCAGCCGGGTGATACCACCCACCGCAACCATCAGCACGATAGCGAACGCCAGGACATAGAGCCAGACTCTGACGGGCCGCATCCGGTCGGCTTCAGGCGCCTGCAGACTGTCAATGGCGTTGTTCAGCGAGGTGTTCACGACTTGGCTCCCGGTGAAATTATGCTAGGTCACGGACCTGTTTGAGTGGTAATGGGAGCGCACCGGCTTGGCAACAAGAATGATATCCGAGTTCTGAAAATGAAGCAGCGAACACGAAAATTTGCCGGGGTCTGGTTGCTATTGGCCCTGCTGGTTATCTATCCGGTCGCGGCGACGCTTCTCTATACCGAAGTGTTTAACAAGCGTCTGGGTGGCCTGTCCAACTGGCTGGAGCTTGTCTATTTCGCTATTGCGGGGCTGGGTTGGGCGCTTCCAGCGGGCATGGTCATCAAGTGGATGGCCCGACCTGACAAGAGCACCAAGGCCTGAAGCTCAAAACCCTTGCCGGATGAGCAGGCGCTGCGGAACGCAGGTTTTCAGCGCGCCATCCAGCCGCCATCAACGCTCAATACCGCCCCGTGCACATAGTCTGAGGCCGGGGAGGCCAGGAACACAACCGGTCCCATCATATCTCCTTCCCTTCCCCAGCGGCCAGCGGGGATACGTTCAAGAATGGCCTTGGAGCGAACAGGATCGGAACGCAGCGCATCAGTGTTGTCGGTTGCAAAATAACCCGGGGCAATGGCGTTCACATTGACGCCGCTGGATGCCCATTCATTGCAGAAGGCTTTGGTCAGTTGGCCCACGCCTCCTTTGGAAGCCGCGTAGCCAGGAACGTTGATCCCTCCCTGAAATGTGAGCAACGAGGCGATGAATATAATCTTCCCCGAGCCTCGTGCCACCATGGTCCGGCCCACTTCCCGCGTCAGCCGGAACTGCGCGGACAGGTTGACTTCTATTACCTCGTCCCAAAGCTCATCCCCGTGTTCGCACGCGGGCGCACGCCTGATTGTGCCAGCATTGTTCAGAAGAATGTCGATGCCCGGATTATCGAGCAACACCTGACGGACAAATTCGCTCAGGGCGCACTTGTCGGAAAAATCGCACTGATAGGCGCTGAAATTTCGCCCCAGCGCCAGCACATCATCCTCGATGGCGCTGCCGCTTTCTTCAAGTGTTGCGCTAACGCCGATTATATCTGCACCCGCCTGTGCAAGCGCCAGCGCCATGGCCCGGCCAAGCCCGCGCTTGCAGCCGGTGACCAGCGCCGTCTTTCCCTCCAGAGCAAAGCTTTGTGTCATGCGCATTGTCGACATTTCCTTGGCCATTCGCTGTTCTGTGTCCGATTTAACTCTGATTTAACATCGCCGCTAGCGATATAACGTTTCGGGCAACCACATGGACAATTGAGGCGCAAAAGTCAGAAGGAAGAGCACCAGTATCAGCGGGATGAGAAAGGGTGACCGTCGCTCCGAAGTGTATCTTTATTTCGACATGCGCGAAAATACCCGCGTGATGCACTTTATGGGCGAGCCGGATGAAATCCGCCACATCGTGGTGGCCAACGAACAGGCAGTGCTTTCGCCGGGCTGGTCAATTCACAGCGGCGCGGGAACGGGCCGCTATTGCTTCATATGGTCGATGGCCGGTGACAACCAGGATTTTACGGACATGGACTTTGTCGACATGCAGAAGCTGCGCTGAACTCCGGCGCTAGTTCGCCGGCAACATCGAGAACAACGCTCCGGCGGCGAAAACCTCCACATAACGGCGCTTCTGAAAAAATCCATTGAGTGATATCCGGGGCAGTGACATCAGGCTGTCCTTATGCCGGTAGTATAGTCCACCTGGCCGGGTGGTCACCCCGGTTTTCATCCCCAGTTCGGCGGCCAGGCCAAATTCCCGGGGGCCAGCTGACGCGCGCGCACCAATGGGATAGGAAAGGTGGCGCACCTTCAGTCCGTACTGAGCCTTGAGCACGCCAACACACTGCTCTATCTCCTGCCTGGCTTGTACGCGGTCGAGCTTTGCCAACTCATAGTGATGGACGGTGTGTGCACCAATGGTGCACAGGGGTTCGCTGACGAAGGTGTTAAGCTCATTCCAGTCCATAATCAGTTCGCGGCAATGTTGTTGCATCGCAAGGCCGTATCGTGCGCCCAGTTCAGCAATAAATTTCACCCTTTCCTGCTCAGGGTTTTCCCGCATGCGTGCGTAAAGGCGTGAATAAAGCCGGTACTTCTGGCTCAGGGATCTTGTGTCGTGGTAATGAAGTTCGCCCCTTTTGTCGGTCAGGGCGATCGCGTCCTGTTGGGCGATAATATCTTCGAGCGCCTGCCACCAGACCTGGCCCACGCCATCGACAAACCCGCTTGGAACATACAGAGTGAACGGACATTTCCGGCGGCGCAAAACCGGCAGGGCGTGGGTGAGATTGTCGCGGTAAGCATCATCAAAGCTGAGCACGGCAAATGCTGCCTCCGCCTCGGGACTTTGGATGCGCCGGACGGCTTCGTCGATACCGACCAGTTCCAGCCCCAGTTCGCGCAGGCGCAGGATGACAAATTCAAGAAATTGCGGCGTGACCTGAAGGATAGCATTGGGCGAAAAATCGGCCGGCGGCTCGGGCAAAACCCGGTGCAGCGTAAATATCACCCCGCGTGACCGGGAAAGGGCGCGCACGATTTTGGCCAGTTGGCTGGCCCACAGAGCTTCGAACGCGGCTCTGTAGGCAAAATATTTCAGGCTTGCCATCAGAGTTCAACTTTCAGGCGACGTGCAGTTTTTGTTCCGGCGCAACCAATATCACGCTTTTTTTGAAGCCCAAGGCATGAGCGTCGGCACATAGTGCCTCCACCTCTCCCCGGGCGGGTGCTTTTTCCGCAACCAGCACCAGCGTTGCATCAACCCCGGAAAATACGGGAAGGCTCGAATCCTTGCTGACTTTTTCGGCGAACACGACCACAATTTCGCAAATATCAGCGAGCGCTTCAACCAATGTGCCGGGCCTGTCGGATTGCGGAAGAATATCCGGCAGTCTTCCCCAGAAAACTTCTGTCAGATCGCCATTCTCATTACCAAAGACAACTTCGCCAAACTCCGCCTGCCCGGCGGAAAGGTCGGAAATGCCGGGCTGCTCTGAAATTTCCCTGCTTTGTGCGTCGACCACTGCAACGGTTCTGCCCTGTTCCATAAGGCGCTCAAGCACATACTGGCCCAGCGAGTTGCAATCTTCCTGGCTGTCAAGCGCGGCCAGAATCAGAGTGGTCTCCCCGCCCCTTTCCAGTTCTTCCAGCAGGGCCTGCAAACGGGCAGAAGACAGTGCGGTGTTTTCGCTCCAGTCGGCTCGACCTTTTGGGGGTATGGGGGCCCTGTGCGAAGGAACTGCTTTTGCTGCGCCTTCAGCAGTGGATGGTACCTTGAGGTATCCATCGGGTATGGGGGGAGTCCTGCCCTGTTCCCTGCCTGACGGCGCGCCAACAGCCAACTCGGAAAGCAGGATGGAGCCGATCTGCACGGAAACGGAGACGATGACTATCGCAATCAAGATGAGCGCGGTTTTCGGCGAAGCCGGAGAAAGGGGAGCAAGCGCAACGCTGATCACCCGGACATCAGGCAGTGCAGCGCCGGTGTCGGTCCGCGCAGAGGCATCGCGGAAGCGCCCCAGATAGGTTTCGAGCAAGTCGCGCTGTGCCTTGGCTTCGCGCTCAAGCTCCTGCAGCTTCACCGATGAAGTTGCAGCGGAAGAGGCCGATATCTTGAGGCGCGCCAACTCCTCCTGAAGTGAAGTGGTGAGCGCCTCTTCAATCTGGGCTTCAGCTTGCAGGGCGTCAGCGACCCGCCGCCCCTCAGCGAGCACTTGCTTGTCAATTTCCCGGATCTGTGCCGTGATCGAGCGGATCTGGGGGTGATCGGGCAGCAATGTCGCCAGCAATTGCGCCCGCTGCCCCTGCAACTGTGCCTTATTTTCAGAAAGGCGTTGGATAACCACCGAGTTCTGAACATCCGCAAGCCCGTCAATCGGCTGACCCGAACTGAGCAGCCCGTTAATCAGGTCGGCCCGTGATCGCGCCGCATTGCCCCGTTCCTGGGCGGCAGTGATCTGCGCGGCAATCCCTGAGAGCTGCTGGTCAACAAGGCTGGTATTGTTGTTTCCCTCAAACAGATCGTTCTGGATACGAAAGGCAGCCACGGCCGATTCGGCCTCGACCACGCGAACACGCAGTTTTTCAATCTCGCTTTCCAGCCAGTCCGAAGCATCCACTGTGTCGTTGAGTGAAAGCTCGGCCCGGCGACGCACGTGCGCTTCTGCCAGCGCGTTGGCAATGCGGGCCGCCAACTCCCGATCCTCAGAGCGCACGAGAATTGAGATCACCCTTGAATCCCGTTCACGAATGACCGTTACCTTCTTTGCAAGCCGGGCCAGCACTTTCTGCTCAAGATTGCGTTGGTCTGATTTGCGCCCGAGCAGGGCAAGCAGTGGGTCGAGCGGCGACCCCCTGGAGCCGTTGAACTCTGCGACTTCCACCAGGTTTTCCGAACGCACCACCTGGAGCAGTGTCTGGGAAGACTGAACAAGCTCCACCTGCGAGGACATCAAAACACTGTCCGCTATGCCGGTCGCACCATTCCCGGTATCGTTTGCCGCGCGCAAGAAAATGTTGCTCCTGGGCTCAACCAGCAAGGAAGCCGAGGCTTCGTAGGTCTTGGGGACGAAACTCAGCAACACATAGGTGAGCACGCACAGCAAAAGCGTGACCAGCGCAATGCGCACGCGATGGCGCCAGACAGCGCCCAGCACAGCCTTCATATCAATTTGCGCACCGTCCATATCTGCGTCGGTGAAAGCCATTTTGTTTCCCTGGAACTCGTTAGCCAACAGCTAAACAAACGTGGTAAGCAATCCGTTAAGAACGGCGTCGGCGTTGTGATTTTCGCAGTAAATTCAGCGTGTGCACAACAAAATATAAGGGGAAAATTAACCTAAATCGTAAAGCGTTGTGCCAACGGGAGCGTTTTCAGGGTGGCCGGGCACCGGTTCATCAATTGAACAACGCCAACATGGTTCGGGTTTTTTCATGCGTTGGCTACGACTGCTGATTCTGGTTCTTGTTGCTCCGCTGGGAGCCTGTGCCGTCACGCCGGGACCGGCAACCTATCTGGTTGAAACCAGCGGCCCCTACAGGCTCGACACCGGCGATGTGGTACGCATCAACGTTTATGGAGATGCTGAACTCTCCGACCTTTACCGGGTGGAGGATAACGGCACCATTTCCTTTCCGCTGGTTGGCCCCATACCCGTGCGCGGCATTACAACCCAAGCCGCCGCGGCCAGAATAACCGCCGCGCTGGCCAATGGCTTCATGCGCAACCCCAATGTTGCCCTTGAGATTTCCCAGTACCGTCCCTTCTTCATACAGGGCGAGGTAGCCGCCAGCGGGCAGTATTCCTATCAGGCGGCAATGACCGTCAGAGCGGCAATTTCCACCGCCGGGGGATATACCGATACCGCCAACCGCACCAGCGTTATCATCTATCGTCCGGTGAACGGGGAAATGGTCAAGGCCACCGTGTCTCTGGATTTCCCCATACAGCCCGGCGACACAATCGTTGTTCTTGACCGGTGGCTCTAGAAAAAAAAACCGGGGGGAGAGGGGTGTCGCGGGTGCCCCTGCGCATCCTGATGGTTCTGCGCGCGCCGCTGGGGGGGCTTTATCGACACGTCATGGACCTTACAGAGGCTCTTTCGGTTCGCGGGCACCAGATCGGCATAATTATGGACAGCATCCTGTCCGATGCCCAGACCGGGGAGAGACTGCGCGCTCTTAGTACACCTCCTGTTCTTGGGGTGCACCGCATGCCCATCTCGCGTCTGCTGGGTCCCCATGACATCAGCGCCACGCGGAATATCCGCAAGATTGCAGACCAGCATGAAGTGGACGTTCTGCACGGGCACGGTGCCAAGGGTGGTTTTAACGCCAGGCTGGCCCGCTGGGGTTCCAAAAGCCGCATTGCCGCCTATACGCCCCACGGCGGGGTGCTCAACTACGAGCGCAAGTCACTGATAGGCAAAACCCTGCGCACAGTCGAAAAAATTGTTTTGCCGCTTACAGATGCAATGATTTTTGAAAGTGACTTCGTCAAACAGTCCTTTGTCGAGCAAATCGGTCCGGTACCGAAGCTGGGGCCGGTCATCCTCAACGGTCTGGATGCTGCCGAATTCGAACCCCTGGACCCCGCATCAGTTGAATTTGACTTTGCTTTTGTCGGTGAACTGCGCGCTGTAAAAGGCCTCTCCCACCTGCTTGATGCGCTGGTTGATGTCAAGCGTCCAGATGGTACGCCGGCAACTTTGCTCATTGGCGGGGCCGGTCCTGAAGAAGGTAACATCCGCGCCCAGATGACAAAACTTGGACTGGACAAACGTGTCACCCTGGCCGGTGTTCAACCGGCCCGCGAGATTTTCGCCCGTGCCCATTTCGTGGTTATGCCCTCACTGGCCGAGTCCCTGCCCTATGTGGCGCTTGAGGCTGCCGCTGCCCAAAAGCCCCTGATTGCCACCGACGTCGGCGGTGTCAAAGAGATATTCGGCCCCACCGCTTCTCATTTGTTGCCCGCCGCCGATGTGGACGCTCTGCGAAAGGCCATGCAGGATTATGTTGATAACCCTGCTTCCGCCCTCAGCGAAATGCGCCAGCGTCTGGAGTGGATAAAAAACAACTTCTCCATGGACCGAATGACCGACGCAATCGAGGACACATATTATCAAGCGCTGGAGCAGCGGTGACTGCCGCCCCGTCCAGCGCATGGGGCTTCAGATTCTTTTCACTCCTTCATGTGCATACTGGGCATCAAAGAAGTGCAAAACCGGAAGTACTCTAGCCCATGTTCCGTCTTGACCCGCAAAAAACCGTCCATGAGCATGTTGCCGCCGCCGAGAATACGGACGGAACACAGGTTTCGTTGTCCAAGGAAGCCTTGGAGGTGATTAGCCGTCCGGTGGAGCAGACGCTTTCCTCCGCTGTGATTGTTGGCATTGCCCAGCTCATTGAGTTCATGTTGCTTGCCAGCCTCGGGTTCGCGATCTACTGGTCCTATGTGGGCGGAGGAGATGAAGCGTTTTATATCCCCACAATTCTTGGCGCTTCGGTTCTGGCCAATATCCTGTTCAACATCGCCCGTGTTCACCGGGTTGCCAGCTATCGCACCGGGTTCTCACAAATCGGGCGGGTTCTGGCCTCCTGGTCGCTGGTTTTCATGGCTATTGCACTGGTGGCTTTTCTGTTCAAGGCTTCCGATCAGGTTTCGCGGGTATGGATGGTTTCCTGGTATGTCAGCGGTTCAATTCTGCTCGTACTTTATCGTCTGTCCCTGCGCTCGCTGGTGCAAAGCTGGACCGTTGACGGACGTCTCAAGCGCCGTACGGTCATTGTCGGAGGTGGCGCCGATGCTGAAGAACTGGTCCGCGCCATTCACAGAAGTGCGGACAATGATGTCGAACTGGTTGGATTGTTCGACGATCGCGCAGACAATCGCTCTCCGGCGATGGTTGCGGAATGTCCCAAGCTGGGCAGCGTTGACGAACTTATCGAATTTGCCCGCCGAACCCGACTGGATCTGGTGATTGTTTCCATGCCTCTTTCGGCGGAAAGCCGTGTTTTGCAAATGCTCAAACGGCTCTGGGTGTTGCCGGTGGATATCCGTCTTTCCGCGCATATGAGTCAGTTGCGCTTTGCGCGCTCCGCCTACTCCTATGTTGGTGAGCTTGCCATGTTCGATATGGCCGACCGGCCCATAACCGACTGGAACCTCATCTACAAATGGGTGTTTGACCGTGTTGTTGCCCTTTCCGCACTCATTGTGCTTTCGCCGATAATGGTTCTTACCGCCATCGCCATCAAGCTGGAAAGCAAGGGTCCGGTCCTGTTCCGCCAGAAGCGCCACGGCTTTAACAACGAACTAATCGAAATCTACAAGTTCCGCTCCATGTATGTCGACCAACATGATGCCTCGGCTTCAAAACTGGTGACCAAAGACGACCCACGCGTGACAAGGGTCGGCCGTTTTATCCGCAAGACATCCATCGACGAATTGCCCCAGTTGTTCAACGTGCTCAAGGGCGAGCTATCCGTGGTCGGACCTCGGCCGCACGCCCTGGAAGCCAAGGCCGCCAATACCCTCTATCACGAAGCGGTGGACGGTTACTTTGCCCGCCACCGGGTAAAACCGGGGATGACAGGCTGGGCCCAGATACACGGATGGCGCGGGGAAACCGATACGCTGGATAAAATCATGCAGCGGGTCAATCACGATCTCTATTATATTGAAAACTGGACCCCGCTGTTTGATCTTTACATCGTGCTGATGACCCCGTTTTCTTTGTTCTCGAACCGAAAAAACGCTTTTTAACCGCCTCAACCAGGGCCGGCCAGATGCAAAACGCCTCCGCAACGGCAACAGCCGGTTCTCGACCTGGCTTACCGGTTCCAAGACAAAGCGCGCTTTTTTTTGCGGCCGGAAAGTGGCTGGGTCCGCTTGTGGGCTTATGGGTGTTTTCCGGCGGCATCATTCTGATTGATCCCTCCCCGTACGAGGTTCTGTTTTTCCTGGTTCTGCCGGTCGCCGTCCTGGCCGGGGTTGGCATTCACCGGGCCAACCAGCCCCTGTTCACGCTTATGGTGCTGTTTACCCCATTCGCCCTCATCGGGGCATTTCAGGTGAGCTTCCAGCCGGTCTATCAGGCCATGATCTATGTGATTGTCACGGTCTACCTTTGGTTTACGGCCTGGTTTGCGGCCAACTATGTGGCTGACGCTCCCCACTTGCGGCTTCGGGGCATGATGAATGCCTATACGGCGGTTGCCCTGTTTGCCACCATCATCGGCACTCTGGCCTATCTGCGCATCATCCCTGATTTTGGCCAGTTAATCGAAAATTCCCGGGTGCGCTCGACTTTCAAGGACCCCAATGTTTTTGCACCCTTCATCATCGTTCCGGCGGTGTTTGCGCTGCAAAAGGCGCTGCTGGACACCGGAAAGCGCGCCGTCATCTCAGCCATCATTTACGGCATCCTGTTCATTGGTATCTTTGTGTCTTTTTCGCGGGCCGCCTGGGGATATATGTTGATTTCCTCGGCTTTGGTTTTTGTGCTTTGTTTTGTTCTGGAGGCCAATGTCAGGGACAGGGCGCGCATGATGGTGCTGGCCATGCTTGGCGCGGCAGTTCTCATCCTGGCGCTGGTGGCCCTGCTCAGTATCGACGATGTGCGGGCGCTGTTCATGGAACGCGCCAGCCTGGTGCAGAATTATGATTCAGGCTCCACAGGCCGTTTCGGACGGCAGGCCTATGCGTTTGAATTGGCATTGAACAACCCCTGGGGCATCGGGCCGCTCGAGTTCCGAAATCTGCGCATTGTCGAGGAACCCCACAATACCTATGTCAACGTGCTGCATGCCTATGGCTGGGGTGGCGGGCTGGCATATTACGCGTTGGTGTGGATGACGCTCAGACGCGCCCTTGGCACGCTTTTGCGCTCTTCCCCAAACCGGCTTTTGCTTATTCCGCTGGTTGCGGTCTATGTGCCCCTGGTGCTTGAATCAGCAATTATCGACACCGACCACTGGCGCCACTATTTTCTGGTGACCGGCATGATCTGGGGCGTGACAACGGGATATAAACGCGTGACGCAAGAGCAGCGCACAAGGCGCGGAGCGCTGATTTAGCGTACAATTTTTCCGTCGGAAAGATAGCGCTCTGCCAAACCAGCCGTGCCTGCGGCAAAACTGTCTTTGAGGTTTGCTGCAAGTTCGGTTTCGTGGTGCGAGCCAATCCAGGCAAGAAGCGCATAGCGGCGCAACAAGACCATGGTGTCCATGATCCCAAGATCCGCTTCGCTGAACCCGCGAACGGTTTTGTAACCGGCAAGCCAGCCAGCAAGCAGGTCCGGCACCAGTTCACTATCTTCAAAGAAGGAAATTGCGGCGGCAAAATCATAGGCAAACCAGCCAAAGCCGCAATCGTCAAAGTCAATCAGCTTGGTCTGGCCATCATCAACCAGCAGGTTGGCCAGTCGCATGTCCGCATGGATTATGCCGAACCGGTCCGCTCCCTTGCCATAGCCGGACAGTTTTGCCCGTATGGCCTTTTCGCCCCGGCTCAGCACTTCAGGGATTTCGCCCCTGACCCCGGGGCCATCGCGCCAGTCGCCCCAGTGCGCATCGGGGCTCAAAATCGTGTCCGCGTCCCAAGTCAGTCGGGTAAATCCCTCCGGCAAGGCCCAGCGCTCGGCGTGGGCATGGCAGTTTGCCGCCAGCACACCGAGTTGTCTGAAAGACGCAACAAGGCTGGCGCCCTGCTCGGGTTCTGTGCCTTCCTCAAACGCGAACAGTACTGCAAAACGCATTTCCCCCTTGCCCGCATCAACAGACTGAACCAGCGCTCCGTCATTTCCGGGCAATGCCATGGGGGTAACAAGTCCGGTTTCGTTGCGCAGCGCCGCCATCCACGCAAGCTCGCTGTTGATGGCTGTAAGGGAATGGTAACCGGGACGGTGCACCCGGAGCACCGTTTTTTGTCCACCTGGTTGCTCAAGCAGAAATGTATGTTTTCAGACAGGTTTATGAGGCGTGCCGTGGCCCCTGCCAGCCCGGGCCAGCGGTTCAAAGACGCTTCAACGATTTGGGGGCGCATGGCAATTGCTCCGCGAAAGCGCAAGCTATGAAAGGTTGAAAAAATGGTCGGAGCGGCAGGATTTGAACCTACGACCCTCTGTCCCCCAGACAGATGCGCTACCAGGCTGCGCTACGCCCCGACTGGCCCGAAGTCCTAGATTTGCAGGGCTTTGACGTCAAGTCAAAAAGTTTGAGAATAGGAACAAAAGGGAAGCATGGCATGCAGTGGCACCGAGCGGAACCAAAAGTCCCACACACAGTCTGCCACAGGTTTGACCATTCCCTTTGCCCGCTAAACTACAAGCCCGTTCAGAGTTTTTGCAAACTTGTCGAGTATTTCATCGATGTGGCTCTTTTCAGCGATAAACATGGGCGCAAGGATTGCCGCATCACCGGTGAATTTCACGTGCATGCCATTCCAGAACAACTCCTTTTGCATCTGGGTGCCGCGCTGGCCGGGTTTGCCGTTCGAGACCAACTCGATACCGGCAACAGAACCGATGCCGCGAATGTCGCGGATTTTGGGGTGGCCTTTGAGGGAAAAGACCGCGTCGAGAAAATAGTCCGAGAGGTCGGCCGCCCTTTGGAACAGCGCTTCTTCTTCATAGACTTCAAGGGCGGCAAGACCGGCGGCACAGGCGGCGGGGTGGCCGGAATAGGTGTAGCCGTGAAAAAATTCGATTGTGCCGGGGGCGGCAGCATCCAAAATCGTGTCATAGACCCTGTCGCTGGCGGCCACCGCTCCCATGGGGATGGAGCCGTTGGTCAGGGCCTTGGCCATGGTGATGATATCGGGGGTCACTGAAAACCTGTCTGAAGCAAACTTTCCGCCAATGCGGCCAAAACCGGTAATCACTTCGTCAAAGACCAGCAGAATATCATTTTTGTCGCAAATCCGGCGCAGGCGCTCCAGATAACCTTTGGGGGGAACCAGCACGCCGGTGGAACCGGCCACGGGCTCGACAAAACAGGCGGCGATGCTCTGTGCGCCATAGGTGTCGACCATGCGTTGCAGGTCATCGGCAAGCTCGGCCCCCGTCTCCGGCTGGCCGCGCACGAACAACTCGTCCTTACTCCAGGTGTGGCGCATCAGCACCACATTGGGCAAAACGGAGGGGAAAGCCTTGCGGTTGTTCACCATTCCCGACAGGGACACGCCGCCCATGTTTACCCCGTGATAGGCGCGCTCACGGCTGACAAAACGCGTGCGGTCGCGGCCCAGGGCGGAGTGATAGGCCATAACCATTTTAAGCGCAGTGTCCACGGCTTCGGAACCGGAATTGACAAAAAATATGTGTTTGAACTGTTCGGGCAACAGCCGGGCCACCCGCTCGGCCAGCGCAAAAGAAAGCGGATGTGAAGTGCCAAAGGAGGAAACGAACGTGGTCTGGAGCATGGCCTGATGCACGGCACTTACAATCTTTGGGTGGCAATGACCCGCAGGACAGCAAAACAGGCCGGAGGAGCCATCTATCAGCCGGCCACCGTTCTGGTCCGTCATGTAGAGGCCTTCGCCCTTTGTTATCAGGCGCGGAGCGGCCTTGAATTCCCGATTGTCGGTGAAGGGAACCCAGAATTCCTCCAGAGAATTGGTCTTTGCGCTGTGGGCCATTGTCTGGTTCTCCTGTGAGAGGCCGGATGACAGGGGGTAGTTGCCGGTTGACATTAGGTGGCGGCACCGGCTTCTCTTACATCCAGTTAAGGTTGCGAAATAAGTCCAGATCGGGAGAATGAATTGCCGCTGGCTGAAGACGTGTTTTTTCTGGACCGGACTTTTCAGGGTTCCCTGCAAAGCCAGATTCGCCAGATCGTCGCCTCGGCTATTCTTTCGGGCCGCTTCGCGCCGGGGGAAAAGCTGCCCTCTTCGCGTCGGCTCGCCGCCCATCTGGGAGTTTCGCGCATAACGGTAACGCTGGCCTACAACGAACTGGTGGGCGACGACTATGTGCAAAGCGCGGCGCGTTCGGGCTATTTCGTCTCCAGAACCGCCCCGGCACCGCTCCTCAGTGCAAGCCAAAAGGGCAATGAGGGGGATAATGTAGACTGGATACGGGCGATAAAGCGCAGGTTTTCCGGCGACAGGCTGGTGGAAAAAACAAGCAGCTGGCGGCAATATCCCTATCCATTTGTCTATGGTCAGCCGGACCCGGCACTGTTCAATCAGGCGAACTGGCGCCTGTGTGCCCATCAGGCGCTGGGAAAACGCGAGTTTGACAGCCTGACCTCCGACCATGCTGAGCGCGACGATCCCGAACTTGTCAAATTCATCGCCCGGCACACCCTGCCCCGGCGGGGAATTCTGGCACGTCCCGAGCAGATTCTGGTGACGGTGGGCGCGCAGAACGCCTTGTGGATGGTGGCGCAAATCCTGTTGAAGACCGGCTCGGTCGCCGCTTACGAAAATCCGGGATATCCGGGTCTGCGCAGCGTGCTTGAACATTGTGGATGCGAGCGTTTTCCCATCGACATTGATGAGGACGGGCTGGTTCCGGGCGCAATTCCTGATGGGTGCGAGGTGGTTTTTGTGACACCCAGCCACCAGTGCCCCACGGCCATAACCATGCCCATGGCGCGGCGCTTTGAACTGCTGGAGCTGTCGGCCAGGAATGATTTTCTCATCGTTGAGGACGATTATGAGTTCGAGATGAGTTTTCTCAAAGCCCCCTCCCCGGCGCTGAAGTCCCTGGATGAGCATGGCCGGGTCGTTTATGTGGGCAGTTTTTCCAAATCGCTGTTTCCGGGTCTGCGGCTTGGCTATCTGGTGGGTTCTGAGGCCTTTATCCGCGAAGCGCGGGCTTTGCGCTCCATGGTGCTGCGCCACCCGCCGGGGCACATGCAAAGGACAACGGCCAATTTTCTGGGGCTGGGCCATTATGATGCGATGATGAAAAGCATGCGTTCGGCTCTGCATGAACGACGCAGGGTAATGGACAGGGCGTTGCGCAAGGCGGGGCTGAAAATCGCCGGCAGCGCGGGATTTGGCGGCTCCAGCTTCTGGATTGAGGGGCCGGGGGGTCTCGATGGGGATGTTCTGGCGGCGCAACTGGCGGCCAGGGGGGTGTTGATTGAACCGGGAGGTGTGTTTTTTGAGGGCGGCAACGCGCCAAAACACTTTTTCCGGCTGGCCTATTCCTCGATTTCAAAGGAACAAATCCCTCAGGGCATCGCCCTGATTGCCCGGGCCATGCACGAACTAACGGTATAGAACACTTCTAGGGTCGGAACCTCAGCCAAATTGCTTCAATTCGGCCTAGAAGTGCTCTCGCTCCAAAACTGGACTTAAATTTCCTTTCGTTCTGGACCTAACGCGTACAGTGGCTTGCATCATACAAGCAATTGCGGCCAGACTGGCTTAAGCAACCGCGTTCAATCCCCGGGGGGACACCGTCCATGAAAATGACCACAGAAGAAGCCTTCATCAAAGTGCTGCAGATGCACGGTATTGACAATGCCTTTGGCATAATCGGCTCGGCATTCATGCCTATTTCTGATAATTTTCCCGCGGCCGGCATCAGTTTCTGGGACTGCGCCCACGAATATAACAGCGGGATGATGGCGGACGGATTTACCCGCGCTTCGGGAAAAATGTGTCTGGCAATAGCCCAGAACGGGCCCGGAATTGCCAATCTGGTTACCCCGATCAAAACTGCGTTCTGGAATCACACGCCGATGTTGCTGGTCACGCCGCAGGCGGCAAACAAGACCATCGGTCAGGGGGGCTTTCAGGAAGTGGAACAGATGCGCATGTTTGCCGATTGCGTTGCCTATCAGGAGGAGTTGCGCGACCCCTCCCGCGTGGCGGAAGTTCTCAACCGTGTGATCATGAAAGCAAAGAGGCTTTCGGCTCCGGCCCAAATCAATGTGCCCCGTGATATGTGGACCAAAGTCATCGACATCGACCTGCCCCAGATAGTGGAATTCGAGCGCCCCTCGGGCGGTCCGAACGCCATAGAAAAGGGAGCAGAACTGCTCTCGCAAGCGGAGTTTCCCGTTATTCTGAACGGTGCCGGTGTGGTCATCGGGGGGGCAATTGAAGCCTCAAAAGAGCTGGCGGAGCGTCTGGATGCGCCGGTGTGCTGTGGCTATCAGCACAATGATGCCTTTCCCGGCTCCCACCCGCTGTTTGCAGGGCCGCTGGGCTATAATGGCTCCAAGGCGGCGATGGAGCTGATTTCAAAAGCTGACGTGGTGCTGGCGCTGGGCACAAGGCTCAATCCGTTTTCCACCCTGCCCGGCTATGGCATTGATTATTGGCCCCAGGGCGCAAAAATCATTCAGGTGGACATCAATGCCGACCGTATCGGGCTGACCAAGCCGGTGGATGTGGGCATCGTGGGGGACGCGGCGCTGGTTGCTTCACAAATTCTGACCCGCCTGTCGCCGGATGCCGGAGACAGGGGGCGCACCCGGAGGCGTGAAACCATAGCACAGACCAAATCGGCATGGGCCCAGGCCCTGACCTCGATGAACCATGAGGAGGATGATGCGGGCACAGACTGGAACCGGCGGGCACGGGCGGAAAAGCCAAACCTGATGTCTCCGCGTCAGGCATGGCGGGCCATTCAGGCGGCGCTGCCCCGCGAGGCGATAATCTCCTCCGACATCGGTAATGTCTGCGCCATCGGCAACGCCTATCCGACATTTGAGACAGGCCGCAAATATCTGGCACCGGGTCTGTTCGGGCCGTGCGGGTACAGTTTTCCGGCAATTCTGGGAGCAAAAATCGGGTGCAGGGATACCCCGGTCGTGGGCTTTGCCGGGGACGGGGCCTTTGGCATCTCCATGAACGAGATGACGGCCTGTGGCCGGGATGAGTGGCCGGGGATCACCATGGTTATCTTCCGCAACTACCAGTGGGGGGCCGAAAAGCGCAACACCACGCTGTGGTACAACGACAATTTTGTCGGCACCGAACTGGACTATAACGTCTCTTATGCGGGCATTGCGCAGGCGTGCGGTGTCAACGGCGTTGTGGCCACCAGCATGGAGGAATTGACAGAAGCCCTGAATGTGGCGGTCACCTCTCAGATGGTTGACAACAAAACCACGTTCATCGAGGTGATGCTCAATCAGGAAATGGGCGAACCTTTCCGGCGCGACGCCATGACCAGCCCGGTGGTGGTGGCAGGCATCAATGCCGCCGACATGCGACCGCAAAAGGTGCTTTGAGGACAGGCAATGGCGCAGGGCCGGGACTGGATACTCACGCTCAATGCCGGCTCCTCAAGCCTGAAATTTGCCGCCTATGACAGTTCTGGGAAAAAACGGCTGGTCCAGGGCCAGGTGGCGGCAATCGGGGACAGCGCAAAACTGCTTTTGGAGGGCGGAGAAGAGCGCGTTGACGCACAGAACCACCACGCAGCGCTTGAAAGGGCGCTGGATTTCCTCCGGGCGCATGCCATTGAGGGCGAACCTTTGGCAGCAGGGCACAGGGTTGTGCACGGGGGAATACGCAATTCGGCAACCCTGCTGACCCCGGATGTGCGCGGCGACATCGAAAGGGCGGCGGAGCTTGCGCCGCTGCACAATCCTCCTGCCCTCAAAGTCATGGATGCCCTGAACTCCCACTATAAAGGTTTGCCGCAGGTGGTTTGTTTTGACACCGCTTTTCATGCGGACAACCCCAAAGAGGCAACGACCATTGCCATTCCTGCTGAATATCGGAACCGGGGCATCCGGCGCTACGGGTTTCACGGGCTGAGTTATGCCTCGCTGGTGCGACATTTCAGCGAGGTCACGGGGGAACTTCTCCCGCGCCGCGTTCTGGCCCTGCACCTGGGGGCCGGCTCCAGCCTTTGTGCCATTGTTGATGGCAAGGGGGTGGCGACAAGCATGGGGTTTTCGCCCATGGACGGGCTGGTGATGGCCACAAGGAGCGGAGCCATCGACCCCGGTGTGTTGTTGCATCTGATGCGTGCGGAAG
>DROE01000097.1 GCA_011322005.1 Devosia sp. | reverse complement strand
CCTGCTGCTCCCGGGGCCGCACAAGACCAGGTTTCGGGAGCCAAGGACAGGGCATGATAGCACTTGAAACCACAAAAGCTTGGGAAGGAAAAGGGTGAACAGCAATACCGGCGCTCAGAGACCTTTGATGAACTCAGATTGAAACGATTTCAGCGCTTGGTGCTCTGTCGCGCCATTGTGAACAGGCGGCTTTCTTTGCGCATCGCATGTTCCACCCCCGCCGGGCGGATAACAGGTTCCCGCACGTGACTCCTGTGGTCTGGCGTTCGCTCCATGACCGGGGTAAGGTCTCCGTTCAATAACTCGCGCCGAATCCAAACAACCTGTATTTTAGGTGACTCCATGCGGTTGAGCAGAATGCGCACCGGTGTGTTGTCCGCAAGAAACCGGTGGTCGCCCCGGGTCCGCATCTTTGCGATGTTTTTTCTCTACTCCCTGGCCCTTGGCGGTATTTTCCCCCGCCTGGGGGATTTGCAACTGAGCATGGGGATTGGTGAGGGTGCGCTGGGGGCGGCTTTGGTCGGCATGGCTTTTGGAACTCAGATTGCATTCATGTTTGTTGGTCCCCTTCTTTTGCGCTTCGGACACCGGGCAGCGCTGCTCGTCTGCATTCCGTTCCTGGCGCTGTTCGAGACCATCGCCACGCTTTCCCCCACCCCCTTGGTCCTGTTTACCCTTCTTGCCATTTGCGGTCTGGCGGTGGGCACGATCGAGTTGGTGATCAACCTTGAGGCCGACCGCACCGAGCATCTGATGGGGCGGCGCCTGATGAACCGCGCCCATGCCTTCTGGAGTCTTGGTTTTTTTTTCGCCGGCATGGTTGGTGCGGGGCTCAAACAGGCCAATGTAAGCGCATTCATGCACCTCTGTGTCATGGGGATACTGGTATCAGCGGCTGTTTTCATGCTGCTTGGAAAGTACCGGCAGGCTCCCCCGCGCCCTGAACACGGTGTGCCTGCCCCCCGTTTCGTGCGCCCCACCAGGGGAATTCTGGCAATTGTCGGTTTTACGCTTTCTGCCATGATGATGGAGGGTGCCAGCATCGACTGGTCTGTGATTTATATGCGAGATGTTTTTGGCACTGCTCCGTTTATCAACGGGCTGGCATTTGCTATCGGAGCGCTGGCCATGGCCCTGACCCGGTTTTTCGCTGATGGGTATATCGACCGCTACGGGGCCGGTTCGGTCGCACGCCTGCTTGTGCTGGTGCTCGGTGCCGGTGTGGTTCTGGTCACCTTTGCTTCCCATCCGGTGCTGGCCATCCTGGGGTTTGCCTTCATCGGGATGGGAGGAAGTGTAATGTTTCCCCTGGCAATTTCAGCGGCCGCACAGATGACGGACAGGCCCGCTGCGACCAACGTCGCCGCGCTGGCCCAGCTTTCTTTCATTACCTTTCTTGTCGCGCCGCCGATCCTGGGATTCGTAGCACAGAATTTTGGCATTCGTGTTTCATTCGGGCTGGGGTTGCCCATGGTGGTGCTGAGCTGGTTTCTGCTCTTTACCCTTGCCCCGCAAAAAGCCAAAATGGGCGGATCCCAACCGAAAAAAAGAAGTCACAATGAATGTGCCTGAACCGGTGATAACAGACCAACGCCAGTCAGAGACCGCTCTGCGTGTTCAACGCGGCGTCATGCGCATGCTGCGTCAGCGGCTTGACCTTTGCTGTTATGCCGAGGTTTCCCTCGCCAATGGCAGGCGCTGCGACGTGCTGGGGGTCGGGCCGCGCGGCGAAATCTGGATTGTTGAAATCAAGTCCAGCCTTGAAGACCTCCGTGTTGACAACAAGTGGCCCGAGTATAAGGGCTTTTGCGATCGGTTCCTGTTCGCCAAGCCCCCCGAACTTGATGCGGCAATATTTCCCGACGACGAGGGGTTGATAGTTGCTGATAGCCACGGAGCCGAAATAGTGCGCACCGCCAGTGATCAGCCCCTGCCTGCCGCCCGGCGCAAGGCCATCATGCTGCGGCTGGCCCGCATGGGAGCCGACCGCATTCACTCACTCATGGACCCTGGACCCGCTTAGTTTACGCCTGACCTAAGATGCAAACCTCCGGGCCGTCAACTTTTGGCAGGCACGTTCTAGGTGGTTTCACCTAGGATCAGCGCCACCGACGATTAACGCTATGCACCTAACCATTCGGACAACTCAGCAGTCTGCGCCTTTGTGCGCTGATAAGGGTTTGACAGACATTCTTCCGGAAGGGGCTGGAGGCAAATGCCAACTAAAGGTGCAGGTTCACTCATGGAACGTTTTTCTGTTCAAATGCGTTCGGTCAAGGGTCGGATTATGCTTGTCGGGCTGGTTCCAACTCTTGCCGTGCTTTATCTTGGTGCACAGATTTCCCTTGAAAAACTGGGGGAGGTAGGGGATGCAAACGCGGTGATTGAGGCGTTCGCCATTGCACCTGTTGTCTCAAAAGTTGTGCACGGCTTGCAGGAGGAGCGCGGCAACTCCGCGGGGTTTCTCGGCCGGAGCCGGGAGCTGTTTGTGCAACCTCTTGCGGACGCACGAAGCCAGACCGACGAGGCAATGGCGGCTCTGCGCACTCAAATTGACAGTTCGGGGACTGGCGGCAACGCCGAGCTTGCCGAACAGGTGGAAAAAGCAGCCGCTTCCCTTGACCAGATCGGGGACATGCGCGACCGCGTCGATAACCTGGCGGCTGGCGTCAGTGAGATGGCAGGCGCTTATACCGGTGCAATCAACACCCTTATCAAGGTGCAGGATCTGGTGGCGCGGAACGCCAGAACGGTGGAGCTGTCTCACATGGCGTTCGCCTATATGTCCCTTGTCCAGGCCATTGAATCCGCAGGACTGGAACGGGCGCAGGGCGCCGCGGGGTTTGGAAACGGGGAATTCAGCCAGACCAACTTTCAAAACTTCATCACCCAGGGTGCAAACAGCGATATTCGTCTGAAAGAGTTTTTGGCATTTGCAACCCGGCAGGAAAAGGCCGCCCTTCAACAGATTGAAAACAGCGATGCCTCCGAGCGGGTGAGGCAAATGCGTTTGGCAGCCTACGCGCAGCCCTTTGGTGGTTCCCTGCTGGGAATAAGCGGCCCGGACTGGTTTGACGCGGCAACACAACGCATCTCCGCTCTGATCGGTGTCGAAAAGATTGTGTTGGGCGACCTTCTGCACGAGGCGGAAGCCGAGGCCGGCGCCGCCCGGTTCCAACTGGGTACGGTTCTGCTCGTCAATGGTGCTATTCTGATTGCAACCGTGCTCCTTGGATTAAGGATCA
This sequence comes from Devosia sp., assembly GCA_011322005.1. Taxonomy (GTDB): domain Bacteria; phylum Pseudomonadota; class Alphaproteobacteria; order Rhizobiales; family Devosiaceae; genus DROE01. The sequence goes on along the minus strand of DROE01000097.1, from coordinate 10,814 downwards.
TCCGCTCCATAACCGGACCGATGGGCCGCCTGAAGCAATCCATGACCCTTTTGGCGCAGGGCGAATTTGATGTGGAGGTGCCCGGTGTTGAAAGCGCTGATGAAATCGGTGACATGGCGCGAGCCGTGGAGGTGTTCAAACAAAGCGGGATAGACCGCCAGCGCCTTGAAGGGGAAAGCGAAAAAGAGCAGTTGGCGCGTATGAAGCGACAACAGAATGTTGACGGTCTGATTGAGATGTTCCGCAAGGATGTGGAAAAATCGCTGGTAGAAGTGGCAACGAACACCGAACAAATGGGTTCAACCGCTACCAGACTGACGGCGATTGCCAGGGACACATCTGGCCAGGCAGGCGATGCGGCGACCGCCTCTCAATCGGCTTCTGAAAACGTGCAGACCGTTGCAGCAGCAACCGAAGAACTCTCTGCCTCAATCGAGGAAATCTCCTCTCAGGTTGCCAAAACCAACTCCATTGTCAACAGCGCCAATGAGGCGGCGAGTGCCACCAACGACAAGGTCACCGCCCTTGCTGCCTCCGCCAAAAAAATAGGCAATGTAATTGCCCTCATTCAGGACATCGCCGAACGCACCAATCTTCTGGCTCTCAACACCTCGATAGAGGCAGCACGGGCCGGGGAGGCGGGCAAGGGCTTTGCGGTCGTTGCTTCTGAGGTTAAGGACCTGGCCAACCAGACGGCAACCGCCACCGGAGAGATTGCGGAACAGATCGCTGATATTCAAGGATCCACCGATGAAGCGGTATCCGGGATTGCAGAAATTACGAGAACAATGGCCGAGGTCAACTCCTTCACCTCCTCAATCGCCTCGGCCATTGAAGAGCAGGGCGCTGCAACTCTGGAAATTTCGCAATCCGTTTCCCATGCGGCAACGGGAACACAGCAGGTTGTAAAATCCATGCAGGTGGTGACCTCGTCGGTGGACGAAACAAATTCCAGCGCCAGCCAGGTGATGGAGGCCTCGAAGGGAGTTTCCTTGCAGGCCACCAGCCTGCGCAAAACCATTGATACCTTCCTCTCGGGTGTCAGCGCCGCCTGAGTGCTGGACAGAACTCAGGAAAGTCCACTCAGAGTCTTTTGCAGTTCGCGCATGATCTTCATGCGCTGCCCGTCGCTTTTTGCGTCCGTGAGCTTCCGGCCCAGTTTTATGGAAAAATCCGCATATTCATTGTTCCAGTCGCAACACATCTGGGCGGAGTCAATCCGCGGGATTTTGGGTTGCGAGCGTGCTCCGATGCCACTGGAAAGCAACTCAAATGCATCATCCAGCATGGGAGCAATAACTTGGTCCGATGTCAGGCCGAGCTTCATCAGGTCGCCGCGCATGGCCTTGCGTGCTTCATCCTCACCATGGGTTAGAAATAGTGCGCCATGGGCGGGCAACCGTTCGGCAATCCACTCGATGAGTTCACCATGGTCGGCATGGGCCGAATAATTGCCGATGGTACGGATTTGCGCCCGCACCGGATATTTGCCGCCATGAATGCGCACTTCGCTTTTGCCCGACTGGATTATCTGGCCCAGAGTGCCCGGCGCCTGATAGCCGACAAAAAGCACGGTTGCATCGGGGCGCACGATATTGTTGCGCAAATGGTGCTTGATGCGGCCCGCATCACACATGCCCGAGGCCGACATGATGATAGCGCCGCCCCGGATATTGTTGATGTCTTTTGATTCCTGCACGGACTCCACAATGCGAAAACGTTCATCGCTGAACAATTCATCGGCCGAGAGCTGCACGTCCTCGAACATCGCGGCGTTTTCCTTGTAGACCCTGGTCACCCGGCTGGCCAGCGGGGAATCCAGAAACACCCTTGTGGGGTTTATTTCGCCCGTCTTTATCAGGGTGCCGATATCGTGCAGCAATTCCTGGGAACGCTCCACGGCAAAGGCGGGAATGACCAGATTGCCACCGCGCTTCAGTGCGGCGTTGATTTCTTTTTTCAGGGCCTCGCGGCGCTGCTCCAGGGTGTAGTCGTCTCGGTTGCGACCGCCATAGGTGCTTTCGCAGAGGATATAGTCAAAGCCCGAGGGCGCGTCCGGCTCCCTGTAAAACACCTTTTCGTCCGGCCCGATATCGCCGGAAAACAGCAGGCGAATTGTCTTGTTGCCGGCGTCCTTGACTTCCACTTCTATGGAGGCCGAACCCAGAATATGACCGGCGTTCCAGAAGCGGGCGCGTACTCCGGGGCCCGGTTCAATCCATTGCTGATAGGGATGCGCAACCCTGTTGGTCAGCGCTTCTGTTGCATCTTGTGTGGTATAAAGGGGTTCAAGGGGGGTTTCCCCGCGCCGGGCCCGATAGCGGTTGGTGCGCTCGGTTTCGCTTTCCTGAATGCCCGCCCCGTCGGCCAGCAGATATTCAATCAGCCCCGCTGTTGGTGTGGTTGCGTGAATGGGCCCGTCAAACCCCTCACGATAGAGGCGCGGGATGAGCCCGGCATGATCGATATGGGCGTGGGTGAGCAGGATAAAATCCATATGCCTTGCCACAAAGGGTTGCGGTTTGCGGTTGAGCTCACGCACGCTCTTGTTGCCCTGAAACAGACCGTTATCGACCAGAAACTGGCCATTCGGGTGTAAGATCCGGTAGCACGATCCGGTGACGGTGCCCGAAGCACCGTGAAAGTAAAGAGTGACAGTCATGACAGGTGAGCCTCTGGACAGGGAAGGTTTCAGTTTTTTACCTTCCCGAGGCGATAAAACAAGTGCTTGGCATACCTGCAAGAGGAAACGCGCCTTTGGCGGCGGCAGAGGCGCGTCTCATATCACAAAGTCGCCTGGCGCTATTCAGCAGGTCACCTCAAGCGGCACCCACATGCTGGCGACATCAGAGTTGGGCGTCACGGCGCGATATTTTGTGCTCACCGATGAAGCCACGATGAAATCCTCGGTCCAACTTCCCAAGGTGACATTGTTTGCTCCCTTGACGGTTTCAACCTGATAGGGTCCGAGTACGACACCGTTGTCGGCAACCAGCAACACTGGAAATGTTCCCGGCTTGTTGGAAAATACCCATATATTCAGGCTTGCAGGAGCAGGGCACACACCGTTGTCAGCTGCCTGAACGCCAAGCTGGATGGCGGTGACGCGGGGTTTGACCTGACCGCCACCCTGAAGGTCGAGCGGATTGGCATGGGCGGCGGATACTGAAAGGGCGAGCACGGCCGCGACAATGGTCTTGATTGAGATTGACATTTGAATTCCTTGTCCAGGTTGATTTCACTTGTCCCTGATAGGGGGACGGCCTTGAACCGCCGCTGAGGAGCTTGTTCAGGCGCCGTTCAGCAAACGCTTTTTTGTTGCATTGAAAAAAAAGGCGCCCCCCTTAAAGGGAGCGCCGGAAGGTTCAACAAAAAAAAACGCTCTACTTAACCGGTGCGATCACCATGACCATCTGCCGGCCTTCGGTCTTGGGTGCGGCCTCGACCTTGGCAATGTCCTCCATCTGGTCGCGCACCTTGTGCAGCAATTGCAGCCCGAGTTCCTGATGAGCCATTTCCCGGCCCCTGAAGCGCATGGTCACCTTGACCTTGTCGCCGTCGGACAGAAACTTTTCGACCGAGCGCATCTTCACGTCATAGTCATGAGTGTCGATATTGGGTCTGAGCTTGATTTCCTTGACGTCGATGACTTTTTGCTTCTTACGTGCATCGGCGGCCTTTTTCTGGGCCTGGTACTTGTATTTCCCCAGGTCAAGAATTTTGCAGACCGGCGGCTTGGCATTGGGGGAAATGGCCACCAGGTCCAGCCCCGCCTCTTCGGCCATTTCCAAGGCGCGCGATGTGGGAACCTCCCCCAAATGATTGCCGTCAGCATCAATAAGCTGCACTTGTGCGGTGGTAATGTCTTTGTTTGCGGGTGGCCCTTTGCGTTGCGGGGCCACGGGTCTCATTGGTCGGCGAATCTGGATGATCCTTCATGTTGTTTTCAAAAGCGAAACGAATTTCGCGGCTAAATTCGTGATTGTTGCGCCCAAAGTCAACCGTCAAATACGCTTGCCCGTGATGCTTGCGTCCCATTGGTGACCTGATTATGACAGTTCTGCCCCCCAAGAAGTGTTTTGGCGCGCCAGGCCGGAGGATTTGCACATGGAATTTTTGTCTGTCGGCGAGGGAGCGCATGTCCGCCGGATCGCCCTTGAGCAACGAGAAGGCAAAGCTCCCGGCCTGTTCTGGCTCGGAGGCTTCAAGTCCGACATGGCCGGATCAAAGGCCAGTGCGCTCGATATGATCGGCAAAAAAACGGGGCTTGGTGTCACCCGCTTTGACTATTCCGGTCACGGGCAGTCTGAAGGCGCATTTTTGGAGGGCACGATCTCGGACTGGCTTGAAGAGTGTATCGCGGTTTTTCTCAAAAAAACCCGGGGAGAGCAAATTCTTGTCGGCTCCTCGATGGGTGGCTGGCTGGCCTTGTTGCTCAACCGGTACCTTCAGAACAAGGATGAAGGCAGGGTCAAGGCGCTCGTTCTCATAGCTCCGGCCGTGGACATGACCCAAGACCTGATGCGGGCGGCCTTCACCCCGGAGGAGCTCGAAATGCTGGAAAAGCAGGGACGCATTGAACAGCCCTCGGACTATGATGAGCCCTATATCCTGACGAAGAAGCTCATTGAAGACGGCGAAAAGCACCTGCTTTTCAGCGATCATCTTGCAACCGGATGTCCTGTGCATATCCTGCAAGGGGGCAGGGACGAGGCGGTGCCGGTCTCCCATGCCCAAAAGCTGGTCAGCCACCTGTTGCTTGACCCGGTAACCCTGACGCTGGTGCCCGATGGTGATCACTCCCTGAGCCGGGAGCAGGATCTTGAACTGCTTGAGCGCACAATCATTCAGGCCGCCGGGGCAGAGAGCCGGCGGGAAAAAGGCGCATAAGGTTTTCGCGCCTCAGCCGGCTTCAAATATTGCCTTTAGTCCTTCGCGATAGCTGGGATAGAGCAGTTCGATGCCCAATTCCTTTTTTATCGCCGCGTTGGATACCCGCTTGTTGTCCGCATAGAACGAACGTGCCATTTCCGATAGGTCGGCGTCTTTGAAGGGCACCTCCTTGGGCGGTTCGATATCCATGAGCTTGGCGGCATAGGTCACCAGATCCTGGGGCGGGGCGGGCTCGTCATCGGTCAGATTGAAAGTGCCGTTGAGTCCCGCGCGCATGGCAAGGGCAGTGATGCGCCCGATATCCTCCACATGCACCCGGTTGAACACCTGCCCGGGTTTGTTGATACGATGGGCCGTGCCTTCAATCAGCTTGTTGATGCTTGAACGTCCCGGCCCGTAAATTCCCGCCAGCCTGAAAATTGCCAGCGGCAGGTTGCGCTGACGGGCATAGGCACGCCACTGTTCCTCAGCGGCAAGGCGCTGGCGCGCACGCTCGGTGTCAGAATCGCACGGCGCAGTCTCGTCGATCCAGCCCCCGTCGGCATTTGCATATACCCCCACGGTTGAAAAATAACACATCCACTCCAGATCCGCCGCCTTGTCCAGATCGGCACGATGGTGCGCCAGCACCGGGTCGGCGGCGCTTCCGGGAGGAATGGAAGCCACCAGAAAGGTAGTTTTGGTCAGGTCCGAAGCCAGCATCAGTCCCGGCGCACGGCCATCGAACGCATGGGCGCGCATGCCTGCGCGGATCAGTTCTTCGGCCCTGGATCTTGAACGGGTTGTACCAATAATTTGGGCCTGGGCATCGACAAGCTGCTTGATGGCGTTGGCGGTGGCCTGAGATGAATACCCCATCCCGAAGAAAAATACGCCCATGGTTCTTTCATGCCCCGGTTATTCTCACTAGCGGTTCTGCTGCCGCCTGAATTCAGTCGTTCGCTGTGTGCCTGCCCTGGCCCCCCGCCATTCCATGGCAACTTGCATACTCTTTTCGCCCACACCATGCTGTTCGCGCAAGTCCAAAAACTGTTCGGGACCGGCCAATTGTCGCGCGGCCCATACCGCCGAACCGCGAATCAGTTCGTTATTGTCTCTTAACCTTGCAATGGCATGGCCGAGCAATCCGGCGTTTCCGCTGTTTCCCAGCGCGATCAGCACATTGCGCAAAAATCTGGCGTGACCAAGGCGCTTGACCGGGGAGCCGGAGAACATGCTGCGAAATTCCCCGTCATTCATCTGCACCAGCAATCCAAGATCGGGCAGCCTCAACTCTGGGCGCGCCCGCAACTTGGCTTCCCGGCTTGTTTGAGCAAACTTGTTCCAGGGACAAACGGCAAGACAATCATCGCAGCCGAAAATCCGATTGCCCATTGCAACCCGGTACTTTTCAGGAATCGGGCCGCGGTGCTCATTGTTATAGTAGGCAAGGCACTTGCGCGCATCCAGTTGGTAGGGCGCGGCAAAGGCATCGGTGGGGCAGATGTCAAGACACCTGGTGCAGGAGCCGCACCTGTCGGTTTGCTCCTCATCAACCGGCAGGTCCAGATCGGTGAAGATGGCCCCCAGGAACAACCAGGAGCCGTGATCCCGCGAAACCAATACCGAATGTTTGCCCTGCCAGCCCAGCCCGGCGCTCTGGGCCAGAGGTTTTTCCATCACCGGAGCAGTATCAACAAATACTTTCACCTGAGCCCCGCCGTGCCGGACCATAAGCCCACCCAATTCCTTAAGGCGGCCCTTGATGACATCGTGATAATCCCTGTTGCGGGCATAAACAGATATGTTGCCCGCGCTTGTTTTGGTAAGGTCGGCAATCGGATCGCTTGACGGTGCATAGCTCAGCCCCAGCATGATGACGGATCTGGCTTGCGCCCACAAGGAAGTGGGGCTGGAACGCCGCTGTGCCGTCTGGTCCATCCACACCATACCGGCCTGCCAGCCATTGTTCAGGGATAGGGCTAGTTTTTTTTTAAGGTCAGGACGCGCGGCGGCGCGGGTGATGCCAAAAGCGTCAAAACCGAGTTTCTCCGCTCGCTGCCTTAAAATCTCTCTTAGTTTTTCGCCTTTCTTCGGGTTCAAAAGTCCAGGTCCGCATAGGACGAAGAGGGAGGCATGCCCACCAGACGGTCGCTCAGCAAGGGGCGGAATGTGGGCCGGGATTTCATGCGTGCATACCAGTCCCGGGCTTCTCCTGCCCCGGCCCAGTCCACATCGCCCAGATAGTCAAGGCTTGAAAGATGGGCTGCCAGAGCAAAATCGGCCAGCGTCATCTCCTCTCCCCCAACCCAGGTGCGTGACGCAAGCAGCCAGTCAAAATACAGCAGATGTTCGGACAGGTTTGCCATGGCAGCCCTTAAGGCCGAAACATCGGGAGTGCCCTCGCCCCTGGCCCGTTTGCCCAGTTTTTCCTCAAGAACGTAACGGGTGACCTCTTCGTTCAGCTTGAACATGGTCCACTCCAGCAAACGCCACATTTCCGCGTTTGCCGCCGGATCGCCGGGGACCAGACCGGCAACCGAGGCAGGCGCGTGCTGTTGCTCGATATGCTGGATGCACGCAAGAGGCCCCACAACGGGTTCAGTTCCCGCCCCGATCAGCACAGGAAGGGTGGCAGCGGGCGAAACAGCTGTGAACTGGGGTTCACGTTTCCAGGGGATAACCTGATCCAATTCCAAAGCGACACCATATTCGGCGCACATCAGACGGATCAGGCGCGAAGCGGGGTCAAGCTGGTGGTGCAAAAGTCTGATCACAATACTGCTCCGTGTGAACGGGATGAAAAAGGCGTGTTGGCCCGCGGCGCAAAACCGTCTAAGAAATGGCGTTGCCCCTGTGGCGCCAAGGGCACCAGATGAGTTAAAGGATGATGTAAATATGGATCAAGGTCTTTTTGCGCCGCTGGTTCTGGGCATCATCGAGGGGCTTACCGAATTTCTACCCGTTTCTTCCACTGCCCACCTGTTGCTGGTCGATTATTTTTTTGCCCTGCGCCAGCCTGCGACCTTTGTCGTGCTCATTCAACTGGGGGCCATTCTGGCCATCGTGACCATATATTTCACCCGGCTTTGGGATTTGTTTCGCCGGGCGCTCAGAGGTGAAAAAGGTGCATTGGCCTTCGCTCTCAACGTGGTTCTGGCCTCGCTTCCCGCCGCCGTCGCCGGAGTGCTGGCGCACGATGTCATTCAGGGAGTGCTCTACCAATCCCCGGTTGTAATCTGCATCATGCTGATTGTTGGCGGCATCATCTTGCTGATTGTTGACCGCATGAGGCTGGAGGCAAAATATACAGACATCTATACCTACCCTTGGCATTTGAGTCTGATTATCGGGCTGTTTCAGATGCTGGCGCTGGTGCCCGGCGTGTCGCGCTCAGGGGCAACAGTGGTCGGCGCGCTTCTGTTTGGCGCCGACAAACGCTCGGCTGCCGAATTCACTTTTTTTATTGCCCTGCCCATTATGACCGGTGCCTTTGGATTCGACCTTTATCAGTCCCGTGACCTGATCACCGCCCAGATGGGACTGGATATCGCCGTCGGTTTTGCCGCTGCCTTTGTCGTTGGGGCCATTGTTGTGCGCTATCTGCTGAACTTTGTGTCCAGCTACGGCTTTGCCCCTTTTGCCTGGTGGCGTATCGGAGTGGGCATTGCCGGACTTGCCGGCATCTGGATGCTGGGTTGAGGGGGCCGTGACCTAGTGACTCTGAACCTGCTCGAATTGTCCGTTTTTGCGGAACCGCCACATATAGGTGGGCAAAATGGCATCCATGGATTGCGGGGTAATCCCGATGTTTTCGAGCGTGCGCTTATCGCTTCTGGCCGCCTCGCTGACCACGCAATCCTCGCCATACTGGTCGATCCGGTCGACCGTAAACCAGGGATTGGGCAAAATCTGAATGAACCAGGCCTTGAATTTCGCCAGAGGGATCGGCACGTTGACCAGAACATTGTTTCGATTGCTCACCCGTGACACGCGCTCCATCAGCTCCCGCATGGTTTCGATGTCGGGTCCGCCGATTTCGTAGATTTTCCCGGCGCGCACGCTGCCCTGTGCAGCCAGCGCAAGCGCCGCTGCCACGTCGCCCACATAAACCGGCTGAAACCGGCTGGAGCCGCCAATGACCGGCGAAACCGGAAACAGGCGCGCCAGCGTTCCCAGTAGGTTGAAAAACCTGTCATCAGGGCCAAAAACAATCGAGGGCCGCATGATGACGGCCTTGGGAAATATGTTGAGAACCTGCGCGTCGCCCCGCGCCTTTGAGGCAAAATAGCGGCTTTTTGAGTTGGCGTCCGCCCCCAGCGCTGAAACATGCACGAAATGCCCGACCCCCGCGTCGGCCGCTGCGCGCGCCACATTGGCCGCACCCAGGCCATGCACCGCCTCAAAACGCTGGCGGCCCCGTTCATGAGAGATACCCGCCAGGTTAACAACGACATGGGCACCTTCAACTGCGCGCGCAACAGAATCAAAATTGCGCACATTGACCTGTACCGGCTGGATTTGACCAACCGTGCCCAGGGGGCGGACATGGCCCGCAAGATCAGGACGCCGCACCCCCACTCTGATGCGAAATCCCCGCCGTGCGAGCAATTGCACCAATTGAGTGCCGACAAATCCCGAGCCGCCTATAATGGTCACAAGTTGCGTGTCTGGTGCATTCATTTTCTAAAGCGGAACTCCTGGTGGTTGTGTGTCGCATAAAAACTGATAGCCCTATCATCAGAACTTGTCGAGGGAGTCAAACATTGGGATGTGTGCAGGCCGGTTCCGGCTGATGCTCAACTGCACTTCATGGTTGCTAGCTCTTTCCTGATTTGTCCGAAAACCCGATTGACAAAACCGGGTGCCCAGCCTAGTCATCTGGCCCTGACCTGCCCCTGTTTGCCCTGGTGGCGGAATTGGTAGACGCGCTAGCTTCAGGTGCTAGTTTCTGTATGGAAGTGGAAGTTCGAGTCTTCTCCAGGGCACCATCCACTCTTTGGTTTGGGCAGGCTGAAGCAGCATTTGCACCTGCCCGTCTCCGGAACTTGCCGCTGTTGCATTTTTGGGCTTACAATATCTTCACTCCCAGTCTATACAGCCTTCTGACTCAGCCGCCAGACGGCATATGGCCCGACGATGGAAATGATTGTTCCTGACTTCGGTTGCCAAATCTCCCAATGATAGATGCAGGGCTCCGGCCCTTGTTTATTGCACCGAACAAGCGCCGATACGGCGCGCGAAAGGCAATTATTTTGCAACATTTTAACGAAGCGGCGATCCCGCAGGCTCTCTTTCACCGCCTCGAACAGATCGGCTTTGAAAGACCAACGCCCATTCAGGCCAAGGCAATTCCCGTCGCGCTTGAAGGCAATGACATTCTGGGGTCGGCCCAGACCGGCACCGGCAAAACCGCCGCTTTTGGCGTGCCGCTGGTCACCCACCTCTTGAACAACGGCAAGGGCAATGGTCTTGTGCTTCTGCCCACCCGTGAACTTGCCGGGCAGGTTCTCGCCGCCCTGCAACAGTTTATCGGACGCTCCAATATCCAGACGGCACTTTTGATTGGCGGTCAGGATATGAACAAGCAGATCCGCAAGCTCAAAACCCGTCCGCGCCTGATTGTGGGCACTCCCGGCCGCATCAACGACCACCTGACCCGGAAAACACTCAAGCTTGATGAAACCGACTTTCTGGTGCTTGATGAGGTCGATCGCATGCTGGACATGGGCTTTGGCGTGCAACTTGATGCCATCGCCAGACATCTCACCGGCGACCGTCAGACCCTGATGTTTTCTGCCACTATTCCGACAAACATCCAGAAGGTTTCTGCCAAATACCTTACCGACCCTGTGCGGATTTTGGTGGGCACAAGCCATGCTCCGGCAAAGAACGTCTCTCAGGAAAACCTCAAGCTCAGTGACAAGGAAAAATACCCGCGT
>DROE01000096.1 GCA_011322005.1 Devosia sp. | reverse complement strand
TAAATGTCATCTGAGACTGGTCCTCGGAGAAAGTCAGGTTCCGCAAAACCAGATTTTCCGTGTCCGGTCGGGCCTGATCCAGAAGGCACTGCCCGTTTGAGAGCAAGAAGGCCGCCATGAACACCTGCGCCTTGAATTTCTCCGGCGCATATTCCACCGCCTGAGAGTTGGAAAGTCCGGTCATGGAATGACCGACCACAATCACCGGCTCTAAAGCCTGCGCGGCAAACTCCACCGTTGCCCGGGCATAAAGATCCATGCTCACTTCACTGATGGGTGTCGTATCATCGCCATGGCCCGGCAGATCCGGCGCCATCACTGTATGGCCCTCCGCTTCAAGCAAAGGTTTCACTTTGTCCCAGCACCAGCCCCCGTGCCAGCCCCCGTGTATCAGCAAGAATGTGGACATGTTTCTCCCCCTTTTTTCGGTACCAGGACCGACCCCGAACCAGACGACGCGTTTGTTCGGGGTGGTTGTCAAAATCAAGGTGTTGCCTTCGCAACCCGCGAACGCTAGCAAACCACGAGTTGCCATGTCAACTCACGGGCGTTCACGAAACAACACCGTTCGAACCGCCCGGAGTCGGCAGCCCGGCAAGACTTGTAACAGGCAGGGTTTCTCATCCGCCCGCCGCAGTGTCCCCTTCCTGAAATTTTGCCGGTTCAGTCCGCTACCGGTAAAAACCGCCTGAGGTTTCAGCGAAGATTCCGGCCAGCGCCTCCAGATCACCAACACCGGGCTGCTCGCGCACCGCAATCTCGACGCGCTGGGCCGCATTATGGCCCTGCGTTGCGTCGGTGCTGGCTGGCTGCTTTTGACTACCTCACAACGGTTTCCACAGCATCGCTTTCTTGGGCCGCGGGTGGAATGGTTGAAAAATTGACATCTTTTGGGAGCCAGTATCTCACATAACCGGGGGAGCACCATGAATATAAAACAACCAAACGCCATTGCCGACACGGCTGATTGTGAAGAGCCGTTTAATCAGTCACCCGCATTTCTGGGCCATAACGCCTTTACCTCGGACCCGCTGTTAGTGCGCCTTACCAGCCATTTGCCGCAAACCGTCGTTCAGTCTTTGCAGGAACTGGGCCAATGGGCTGGTTCCTTGGCGGCCAATGATCTGGCGCGGCTGGCCAACACCCAGGTTCCAGAACTCAAGACCCATGACGCCAAGGGCTACCGCCAGGATATAGTTGAATATCACCCCGCCTGGCATTCATTGATGCAAAAGGGCGTTGAAAACGGCCTGCACTGTTCAATCTGGGACGAGGACAGGGACGAAAAGGGAGCCCGAAATCTTGTCCGTGCCGTGCGTTATATACTGGTGGCGGGCACCGATTGCGGCCACTTGTGCCCGATGACCATGACCAACGCCTCGGTTGGCGCGCTCAAAAGCGCCCCCGACATACTCGCCCAATGGCTGCCCCATATTTTATCACGCGAATATGATGCCAGCCAACGCCCGCCGGCGCAGAAAGCCAATGTGCAGATCGGCATGGGCATGACCGAAAAACAGGGAGGCACCGACCTGCGCGCCAATATTTCCAGCGCCACCGAGGCCGGCAACCAGGGCTGGCGCATCAGCGGGCACAAATGGTTCATGTCGGCGCCCATGTGCGACGCTTTTTTGATTTTGGCGCATATCTCAAAACCCGAACAAGAAGCCGGAGCAAAACAATCCGCATCTCCCCCTCAGCCCTCGTGTTTTCTGGTGCCGCGAATATTGGAGGACGGGTCAAGAAACGGCCTGCATTTTCAACGCCTCAAAGATAAACTCGGCAACCGCTCCAACGCCTCCTCAGAGGTCGAGTTCAACAATTCCCTGGGCTATCTTATCGGCGAGCCCGGGCGGGGTTTGCGCGTCATTCTGGAAATGGTGACCTTGACCAGGCTTGATTGCATCTCTGCCTCGGCGGGTTTGATGCGAGCGGCACTGGCCGAGGCCGTGCACCACTGCCGTTATCGCAAAACCTTTGGCGCCAACTTGATTGACCAGCCGATCATGACCTCGGTACTCGCTGATATGGCTTTGGATGTTGCCGGGGCGACCGCGCTTTCGCTGCGACTGGCCCGCTCTTTTGACCGGGCCTCTTCGGACAAGGCCGAGGCGGCCTATGCCAGAGTGATGACACCTGCGATAAAATACTGGGTGTGCAAGACCGCACCGGCACTCATCGCCGAGGCCATGGAGTGCCTTGGCGGCAATGGTTATGTCGAGGAGGGGAACCTGGCGCGCCATTATCGCGAAGCACCGGTCAATTCCATCTGGGAAGGTTCGGGCAATGTCATGTGTCTGGACGTGCTAAGGGTGATGAAACAAAACCCCGCCCTGCTCGATATTGTGCTTGAAATGCTGGCCAGGGATCTGGGCGAGAGCGCCGACCGGACAATTGGAGAATTAAAAGAGCTGGGCAGAAATACCCTTGAGAATGAAGGCGCGACGAGAATTTTCACCGAGCAATTGGCGCTTGTCGGTGCGGCAGCGGCGCTTCATGCCTCGGATAGTGGCGAACTGGCCGGTGTTTTTGCCGGCACAAGGCTGCAAGGGGGATGGCGGGCGACCTATGGCATGCTGGGCGCCGAACATGACGCGCGCGCCATTATCGAGCAGGTCTGCCCGGCGGAATAGCGTTTTTTACCGCGCCAAAATCCTACCAGTCAAAACCGCCCACGGTTTCAGCGAAGGATTGGGCCAGCGCTTCTGCATCCGCAACCCCGCCCTGCCCGCGCACCGCAATCTCTATGCGCTGGGCCGCATTATAGCCCTGCGTCGCGTCGGTGCCGGGTACAGTGCCGTAGGTCCGCGCGAAATTTTCTCTAAAGGCCGCAATAGCGCGCCCTTCGCCGTCCAGCGGAGGCGCAACACCGGGGGACAAAAGACTGACCCCCTGCTCCGCCAGCGCGCTCTGGCTCAGTGACAGCGCCCCTGAACCCCAGGGCCCGATCACAATATCTATGTCGTTTTGCCCGGCAAATTCCAGCACCATGTCCTGCCCGCTCACATTCGCATCAAGCAGCGACACATAGACGTCCAGCCCCCCCAGATGCCCGTCCGATTCCTGATTGGCATGGGCATCGCGCTCGGTGGTGGCCAGCATGAACCCATCCAGAAACTGACGCCCCGCTTCTTCCTGCTCACCGCTGAGCGCAATAACCAGTGCCACATTGAAACTGTGCGCAAATGCCGGACCGGTCAGCAGTGCCCCGGCCATCACGATGGCGGCGCTAATCTTGCCTGAAATTTTCATTCAACCTGCTTTCTTTAATTCCTGATATTTCTTGCTCAAAAACCCTATTCACAAACCGCCTTGCCCCTCTCCTCGAAAAGTGTTTCCGGCACGCCCTCGCTCAGAGAGCCATCGTAAATCCGAAAAACAAAACCGCCCTTGTGTATATACTGCCCGCTTTCCTCACTGCGCTCGCCGATGCTCTTGGTACGAATAATCAAATCATAAGAAGTGATTTCGCCCGTATCTTCAGACTCTTCCTCAAGATAGAATCTGAGGTCAGCCCGTCCGTCATCGAGCCACTGTGCAATCATGTGCTCGGAGTAAAACTCGATGCTCTTGCGATTGTCCGGGTCCCCATACTCAAACTCCGTGTGATAGGTGGACATGGGCATCACGCCACTGGCGTACCAGCTCGAATAGCTCGTAATCAGGGGAAACACGAAGCGAACAGGGGACAGGACATCCCCCCCCGAGCATACAAGGTCGGGGGGAGTGGCCCGGCCCGGGACAATCGCAGCAGCTAAAAACAGGGCAGTCAGAACCAGCAAACGCATTCATTCTCTCCCCTATTGTTT
>DROE01000095.1 GCA_011322005.1 Devosia sp. | reverse complement strand
TTTTGTTCCGCCCGCCATAGTGGAGCCGCTGATCGCGCTCTCGATCACCTATGTCTGTGTGGAGAACATTCTGACCCGAAAGCTGACCAGATGGCGCCCTGCGGTGGTGTTCGGTTTTGGTCTTTTACACGGGCTGGGATTTGCCGGAGTTCTTCAGGAAATCGGCCTTGCGCCGGATCAATTTGTCACAGGACTGATTTCGTTTAATATTGGCGTTGAGCTGGGACAATTGAGTATTATCGCCATCTGTTTCGCTCTTGTTGGAATATGGTTCCGCAACAAGAGCTGGTATCGCGCGGTTGTCGTTGTTCCCGCTTCGCTGGTTATCGGAACAATTGGGGCCTGGTGGTTTATTGAGCGGGTGTTTTTGAGTGCCTAATCCGTTGCCGTTACGGCCGGACCGAATTGACAGAAATCAAGGCCAAAACCGAAGTTGCAGGCAATAAGACCTGTTGCAGTTCGATTGGCTCAACACTGGGCGCATCCCATATGCTTGAAGAAAAAACCGACGCCGCAGAGCAAGGCATAAAACGAATTGATGCGGAGGCCGTAAACACGGCCGGAAAACGTGACCCCTTGTACGCACCGCGCAAAAAGGTCTTTCCCCAGCGCGCAAAGGGAACCTACCGCCGCCTGAAATGGGTGATCATGGTCCTTGCGCTTGCGGTCTACTACATCACCCCCTGGCTCAAATGGAACCGGGGTGAGTTTGCCCCCGATCAGGCGGTTCTGATTGATCTGGCCAATCGGCGTTTCTATTTCTTCTTCATCGAAATCTGGCCGCAGGAGTTTTACTATGTTGCCGGATTGTTGGTGATGGCAGGCATTGGCCTGTTTCTGGTGACTTCAACCGTCGGACGCGCCTGGTGTGGCTATGCCTGTCCGCAAACGGTCTGGGTTGATCTGTTTCTGGTGGTGGAACGGGCAATAGAAGGCGATCGCAACGCCCGCATGAAGCTGGACAAGGCTCCCTGGTCTCCGGCAAAATTAGCCAAGCGCCTGAGCAAGCACGCAGTATGGCTGCTTATCGCCGCAAGCACCGGGGGTGCCTGGATATTCTATTTTGCCGACGCGCCGAACCTGCTCCATGAACTGGTGACATTCCAGGCGCCGCCCATTGCCTACATCACCATCGCTATTCTTACCGCGACCACCTATACTTTTGGCGGTTTGATGCGGGAGCAGGTCTGCACTTACATGTGCCCCTGGCCGCGCATTCAGGCGGCCATGCTGGATGAGTATTCAGCAACGGTTACCTACAATGACTGGCGGGGAGAACCACGCAGCAAGCACACAAAGAAGGCGGTTGCCCAGGGCAAGATTGTCGGGGATTGTGTGGATTGCAATGCCTGCGTTGCGGTGTGCCCCATGGGCATTGACATCCGCAACGGTCAGCAGTTGGAGTGCATCACCTGCGCTTTGTGCATTGATGCTTGCGACAATGTAATGGACAAGCTTGGCAAGGAGCGGGGCCTCATTTCCTACACTACACTCAACGACTACAATGCCAACGTCCGTCTGGCGACTGGTACCGATGGCCTTGTCAGTCCCAAAAATGTTCGCGGCAAGAACGGTAAGCTGGTTGATGGTGTCATCCATGCAAACTGGCGCACACTCGTGCGCCCGCGCACACTTTTGTACGCAGCGTTTCTTTCGGCAATCGGGCTGGGGATGCTTTATGTGCTCAGCACCCGCGACCAACTGAGCCTGAACGTTCTGCATGACCGAAATCCCCTTTATGTGCTGCTTTCAGACGGGTCAGTGCGCAACGGCTACGACGTGAAAATCGTCAACATGGCCAACGACCCCCGGGTGCTGGAACTGTCGTTGAGCGGGTTTGAAGAAGGTTCCATGCGTCTGGCCGGGCAGAGCAGCGAACCGACGAAAAGCTTGCGGATTGAAGTTGAACCGGATCGGGTTCAGCCCTTGCGCCTTTATGTGCAGGCGGACCCGGACGACCTTGCTCAGAAACCCAAGATATTTGAGTTTGTCGCCACCGATCTGCAGGGTGAGGAACGCACCGCGGCGCGCGCCAAGTTCGAAACACCCTGAAGGAGAGTTCAATGAGTGAGGCAAAAACTCCGCGAGAATTCACCGGCCGACACATGCTTATACTCGTGCTGACTTTTTTCGGTGTCGTATTTGGCGTTAATGCGCTCATGGCATTCATGGCAGCCCGGTCCTGGACCGGGCTGGTCGTCAAGAACACCTATGTTGCAAGCCAGGAATTTAATGAAAAGCTTGCCGCTTCAAGGGCACAGGCCGAGCTCAACTGGCAGGTGGGCCTGACCTACCGGGACGGGCAACTGATATTTGACCTTGTCGACGATCTGGGTCAGCCCCTTGAAATTCAGGCGGTTGAGATTGCGCTGACCCGGCCCATCGGCGTATCTCAGGATCGTAAACTCGCGCTTCTGCCCCAGGGTGAAAAATACGTCGTCCGTCAGTCCATTCCCTCAGGCGTCTGGAACGTGGTCATTAATGCAGACGTGCAGGGTTATCCCGAGTTTCTCTACCGGGCGCGCCTGATCATCGACCCTGAACACTCTCCAGACGCCGATGCGAAATCCCCATGAGTTGTTGTGCTCCCGGGGTTGAGGCCGGCGCCACCCTGGTTTCCCGGAATACGCTGGAGAGTGATGACGAAGCCCTGATGGCGGCGGCCCGTGACCTGGGAGATGGCACCTGCCAGCTTGAACTGGGCGTGCCCGACGTGCATTGCGCCACCTGTATTCGTACCATCGAGCGGGGGCTTGGCGGGCTGGACATGGTCCAGGGTGCACGGGTCAACCTCTCGACCAAACGGGTTCGGGTTACGTTCAACCCCAAAATGGGGGCGCCCTCCAGTCTCACAGAAGCCGTGCGCCGGAGCGGGCACCGCGTGATGTTGCTTGATGCAACAACACAGGATGAGGACACAAAGAAACTCTCCCACTTGGTGCGCGCACTGGCGGTTTCGGGCTTTGCAGCGGGCAACATCATGCTGTTTTCGGTCTCGGTCTGGGCGGGAGCGGATGCGGCTACGCGGGACTTGTTCCATTGGGTATCCGCACTCATTGCCATACCGACGGTGGGATATTCGGGGCAGGTGTTTTATCGCTCAGCAATCGGTGCCCTGAGACACGGTCGCCTGAATATGGACGTGCCCATTGCCCTGGCCGTACTTCTCTCGTTGATAATGAGTGTCTTTGAGACCGCACGGGGAGCGGAGAACACCTATTTTGATGCCTCGGTGACCCTTCTGTTTTTTCTGCTTATCGGCAGGACGCTGGACCATATGATGCGTGAAAAAGCGCGCGGGGCGGTCAAAAACCTGGCCCGGATGGCTCCCCGGCGCGCGACCCTTGTCAGGGATGACGGCGCCCGCGAGGCCATCGCCATCGCAGACATCGAGCCGGGAATAGAATTGGCGATAGCCGCCGGACAGAGGGTGCCTGTGGATGGTGAGGTGACATCCGGTGTCAGCGAGGCCGACGTCTCCCTGGTTACAGGCGAAGCGGTGCCTGAAACCATAGGGCCTGGTTCCAAGCTGCTTTCCGGCGCGCTGGTTCTGACCGGGGCCGTCAACCTGATAGCAGAGCAGCGGGCGGAGAAATCATTTCTGGCCCGCATGGTTGAGTTGATGGAAGCAGCCGAAGGCTCGCGGGCCGAATACAGGCGCATCGCCGACCGGGCGGCGGAAATTTACGCACCAGCGGTTCATCTGTTGGCGCTTATCGCATTTCTGGGCTGGGGCATTTTGTCGGGCGACTGGCATCTGGCAACTATCATTGCCATTGCGGTTCTCATCATCACTTGCCCCTGCGCGCTGGCCCTGGCGGTGCCCATGGTCCATATCGTGGGAGCAGGCCGTCTGTTCGAGGCGGGCATTGTGATGAAGGACGGGGCGGCCCTGGAGCGCATGGGAGAGGCCAGCCACGTTGTTTTTGATAAAACCGGTACCCTGACGCAAGGGACACCCTCGGTGACGGGGCAGTTTTTTGGTGACGCGGAGGCTTTGAAGGTGGCGGGCCAACTGGCACGGCTCAGCGCCCATCCCTTTTCTCAGGCGCTTGGCCGGTTTGCTCCCGGCGAAGCCGTATTCCCGGGCGACACGCGAGAGGTCGCGGGCGAGGGCATTGAAGGCAGGGACGGGGATGGGACCTGGCGCCTGGGCAAGAAGGAATGGTGCAATGGGGCGGAGGCGGCACTCGGCGCACCAGAAAATACGCTTGCGCAGAGCGAAGTCTGGCTCAGCCGCGATGGCGCGCCCCTTGCCGCCTTCACCCTTGCTGACGCCCCGCGCCCCGATGCGCAAGAGTCCATAAAGGCACTTTTGGGCGCCGGGTATCAGGTCAGCCTGCTCTCGGGTGATCGCAGAGGCGCTGTGGAAAAGCTCGCCGCTGAACTTGGCATAAACAACGCTTGTGGTGAGATGACCCCGACCGAAAAGGTCTCCCACATTCAGGTCCTGCAATCCAAGGGGCAGAAAGTTCTCATGGTGGGGGATGGCATCAACGATGCACCGGCTTTGCGCGCCGCCACCGTGTCAATGGCTCCCGCCAGCGCCGCCGATGTGGGGCGCAGCGCCGCCGACTTCATCTTTACCCGCCAGAGTTTGACCGCTGTTCCCGCTACGCTGGAGCTGGCGCGCAAGGCTGACAGGAGCGTGCGGGAGAATTTTGCGATGGCACTGGTTTACAACATCGTTGCCGTACCGCTGGCTATGGCGGGCTTTGTCACCCCGTTGCTCGCGGCGCTGGCCATGAGCACGTCATCGATACTGGTCACCGTCAATGCACTCAAACTGCGCCTTGGCATCCCCTGGCTCGCCAAACATCCGCCGCAAGAAAGAGCCCCTTCAAGGGAAGACAAAGCGATCCGGCCGGAACCAGCCCGATGAGCGGATTGCTGGCCCTGATACCGATCGCTTTGTTTCTGGGAACTCTGGGGCTCGGTGCCTTTTTGTGGTCGTTGAAGTCGGGGCAGTATGAAGATCTTGAGGGAGCGGCACACCGTATTCTTGATGATGATGACAAGCCTATCAGCGACGGCGAACCCAAGTCTGAATAGGCACGATGTTCGAGGGTTTTCAGGATAAATGGAACCGGTTGTACTGCTCGCAAACCGTGACTTGACGAAGACTTGGGTCAGTCCCCAGACTGGCCCGCCCGCCCAAGTTTGATGCAGAGCTGAAACCGACCACCTGTCTGGTTTACCCGGACCGTGCCACCCAGGGCGCTGACCAGCCGCTTTACAATTGCCAGGCCCAACCCGACATTTTGTGATCTGCCCGATTGCGCAGTGCCGGAGCGGGACTGGTCGACCCGGTAAAAGCGGTCAAACAGGCGTTTGACCTGCTCTTGCGGGATGGGTTCGGCCCAGTTCTCAAAACAGATATTGACCTCTTTGCGCGCGCGCCAGTCAACGGATATAAGACCCTCACGCCCGGTGTTTGGAGTTGTGTGGTTGGGTTTTGCATAGCGCACCATGTTGGACAGGGCATTGGAAAAAATCTGGCGCAGGCGCCTCTTGTCGGACATCAGTGCCCCCGGAATCCCGCTCTCCTCGATACGAACCTCAAAGCCTGTTTCCACCATGCCTGCCCTGTGGGCGGCAATGACGGAAGCCAGTTCTTCCCTCAGATTTACAGGCTCCAGCACCAGAGCGCCGCTCAGCCTTTCGGAAATCGAAAGCTCGCTTAAATCGTCAATAAGGGCGTTGAGGCGTCTGACCTCCCCGTTAAGCACCTCAAACACTTCCGGGCCGACCTGAAACACCCCGTCTTCGAGGCCCTCGATATAGCCTTTGACATTGGTCAGCGGCGTACGCAATTCATGGCTGAGGTCGCGTAGCAACTGCTGACGCTCCTCCTCCTGTCGCTCGAGAGCGCTGGCCATTTCGTTGAGGTGCCAGCCCAGTTTGCCCAACTCTCCCATCGGGGTGGGCGAGCGGGCGCTGAGTTCCCCTTGAGCAATTTTCTCCGTGGCGCGCACCATTTGTGTGATGGGGCGGATAAGAGTTCTGGTCAGTATCAGGGCAAGGGCGATACCAAGGGCCAGGGCCAGTGCAATCACCCACCACAGGCTTTGCTCCACATCCATGGCAAACATCGAATTGAGTTTGGTCGGGGAGATACCAAACTCGGCCGTCAGGCTGTTGAAATAAGCGTCCATCAGACCGGTAAACAGCCAATAGAGCAGTGCCGTTACCGTCCCCGCTACCACAATGTTGGCGACAACAAGCTGCACCAG
The DNA here is from genome assembly GCA_011322005.1 of Devosia sp. Lineage (GTDB taxonomy): Bacteria > Pseudomonadota > Alphaproteobacteria > Rhizobiales > Devosiaceae > DROE01. Next base: position 4,727 of record DROE01000095.1, on the reverse strand, counting down.
AAGCACCGGAAGATTCTTCACATGAGGGGGCTGTTCACTCATAGCGGGAATTTTCCGCTTCAATCGGTGCAATGCTTTCGGGTGGCTCAACGCGCGCCGCCCTGTAGCCAAAGCCGCGCACGGTCTGCACAAGCTTAGCCCCTTGCGGCCCCAGTTTGGTGCGCAGATTGTGGATATGCACGTCTACCGCTTTCAAGACCACACTGGCCCCGGTGGGATAAAGAAGGTCGAGCAGTTCATCGCGCGAAAAAACCACACCGGGACGTCGGGTCAAAGCCCCAAGAATTTTGAACTCGTACTGGGTGAGTTGAAGTTCTTTGCCGTCAAACCGGGCGCTTTTGCACTCCCAGTCCATCTGGATGGGATAAAAGGGTTTGTGTCTTTCCGCGCCGCCTGTACTGGCGGGCAATCTGGCACTTTGTGTGCTGGTACTGCGGCGCAGGATGGCTTTTACCCTTGCCACCAGTTCGCGGGGGGAAAACGGCTTGACCAGATAGTCGTCGGCTCCGACCTCGAAGCCGCGGATGCGGTCGTGCTCCTCGCCCAGCGCTGTCAGCAATAGAACAGGCATGTCGTGGTGGGCGCGCACCGTGGCGCAGATGTCCAGCCCGTTCACCTCCGGCAGCATGATATCAAGGATTGCAAGGTCGAACCGGGTCTGTTCGAGGCGCTTGAGGGCAGCCGAGCCGCTTGCAACCGATATGGTCTCATAGCCGCTTACCGAGAGGTAGGAGGTGAGCAGGTTGCGGATATTGTCGTCGTCCTCGGCAACCAGAATGCGTTTACTCTCTGGGGCTTCGGGGGGTTGCTCGGTCATAGCGGCACTTTATTACTTATCGGGGCGCAATTGCCAGAGCATGTAATGGGCATGAAAAATTCTCCAATAACAGACCCTTCACCAACAGGTGTTGCGCGCTAACCAAATCTTAACTCTGTCCTTACGTTTGCAAAACACAGGGGCCTTAGCTGTTCTGGTGTGCCCGCATTGCATCCTTTGCAAACAGGCATCAAAGCCATCCTGGCTTTTGAACCCACGAAATTATCGAGGACAGACAAAATGAAAAAAACCATTATGGCGCTTGGTGCCGTTTCCGGGCTTACCCTGCTTATGGCATCGTCCGCCTTTGCCCATGTGTACGAAATTACAGTCACCAACAAAATGGCGGACGAGCTGATTGCCCCGGTGCTGGTTGCGGACACCAAATATGACGGCAAGATTTTTGCCGGTGAATATGTAACCCCGGCAGCTGAAGTTCAGGTTTTGACCGGCGACCCCGCCGAACTGGCTGCCAGCATCGGTGGTGGCGCGAAAGTTGCCCACGGCGCCGATGGCCCTCCGGGTGTGCTTTTGGCTCCCCGTGGCGCGATTACCTTCCAGATTGAAACCAATGCCGATGCGCTGCGCATCTTTGCCATGGTTGCACCCACCAAGGTACCCGACAATTATCTGACCGGGGTCTTTGACCTGTCCACTGCCCAGTATGAAAGCATGATGGATGACGACAAGATGGGCGACGACACGATGTCGGATGATAAAATGGATGACGATATGTCCAGCGATTCCATGTCCGATGACGACATGATGGATGATTCCATGATGGCAGCTGAAACCATGATCATGGGTGACGGTTCCACCGAAATCGAGCTTGCCCGTTATGACATCGGCAATGATGAAGGCACCAACACCATCACCTCGGTCAGGGGCATGGGTTTTGCCTCCGTTGCAATCAAGCGCATCAAATAGAACTTACCGGGGTCTCCTCCCTCCCCTAAAAGGCGTCGCGGCTTTTAAGTAGCTGCGGCGTCCTTTTTATGCCTTACCCCCGGGGCCGAAGCGCAAAGGCAAATGCCAGAGCGCCAACGGCCAGAATGGCGGGAATGATGGCCAGCGCGGGCAGGGAAATCAGCAATGCGGCGCTTCCCGCCCACAGGATTGAGGCAAAGGCCTCGGACAGGGTTGCCACACGGGAGGAAACCTGACGACGCCGGAACATCGAGCGTTTGGCCTGGCAGCGGAACCACAGTTGAATGGCGGTCGCTGACCCCGCAGCAAGGGCGCAGCCAAGCGCTGTCACAAGGGCTGCCGTCAATGAACCAAGGGCAATCAGCAACAATAGCGGGGTCAGAACCAGGGCAATGGCCCCGATGACCGACTGGATTTTGGCCACAAGAATATCGCGCGGGCTGACCGGTGCGGTAGCCACCAGATCAGCGGCGTCCTCTCCCGAGATGGCAAGCCAGGCCAGCCCCCCGGCAAGTTGGCCCGAAGCCATGACGATTACGGGGACCACAACAACATATATGGAGCTGCTCTGTCCGAAATTGAGCCACAGCATCAGCGCCGGTGGCACCAGATATAATATCTGCATCAGCGACTGGGACAAAAGCCAGGGATCGCGCAACAGGAGTTTGAACTCCTTGGCGCGCAGGGATTGTTTCTGGGAAAGCATGGTAAACGAGGTTCTGACCCGCTGTGCGGCGCTTTTTACATGGGTCAGACCGGCGGCGGCCACCGCGTAGCGGGCAAAACCGGCAGAGGCAAATAAAATGGCCAGCCCCAGAGCGCCAGCGCCTGCCAGCACCGTAAATGACAGTGCCACCGGGTCCCCCATGGCCGCTTTTGCCGGCAGCCAGATTACGGAAGTGTCGGGGGGCATTGCGGCAACAAGGTCGGCCGAGTTGAGCATGGTAAACCGGCTGAGGCTGCCATAGGTGAGAATGCCAACGACCTGCAGGCCGATGATAAACCCCGCGCCGACCACGGCGGCGGCGATCTGGGAGATGAGGCGGGTTTTTTTGGCACCAACCAATTTGAAAAGCAGGGCGGTAAAGGCTATGGCGAGGGCGGTGGCAAAGGCGCTCAGCGCAACCAGCACGACATAGGCAAAAAGCCAGTGCGGCCCGTCTGTCTGCGCCAGCACGTTGATTGCAGGTCCCGCGAGCAGGGCGGCAAGGCCAACCGTGGTCAGGGCAACAGCGCTGGTGCGCACGGCAAAAAGCGCGCGTGGATTGGCCGGAGAAGACAGGATAAGGTCCAGATCGGAGCGCGCATAATAGGCCCGGGTCACCGATTCCATCGCCTGGGACAGCATCACGGTGAAAAAGATCAGGCCACCTCCGCTGAGCCAGACCAGAGTTTGTTTGTCTGGACCTATTCCAGCCTTGGCCCAGCTTCCGATCAGCGCATAGGCAATGGCGTGCAATATGATGGCAACGACAACAAATATTGCTGCCAGCACGGAGCGGCGCACAGGCTTGCCCGCTCTCATCATGGCGCTCCAGTCGCGCCAGGCCAGCCCCAGCTCGTGGCGGGCGAACCAGCTCAGGGAGTTGGGTGCAATCATGCGGCGACCTCGTTTCTTGCCACCAGATCAAGAAAAATGTCCTCAAGAGTAGCGCTGCCTTCACTGGCGCTGGCGCGCAGTTCTTCAAGCGTGCCCTCGGCGATCAGACGTCCCTGGGCAATGACGCCGATACGCTCAGCCATGCGCTCGGCGACTTCCAGAATGTGGGTGGTCATGATGATGGTGACGCCCCTGGCGACCCGCGCTTTGAGCACATCCTTGACCTGACGGGCCGAACCGGCGTCAAGCCCGGTCAGCGGTTCGTCCAGAATTATCAGCGATGGTTCGTGTACAAGAGCGCCGGCCAGCGCCACTTTCTGCAACATGCCTTTGGAAAAACCGCCGCACCGGGCGTGGGCGCTTTCGCTCAGGCCGAGCCAGTCGAGCAAATCGGTGGCCCGGCGGGCCGCGGTTTCAGCGTCAATCTGCCAGAGCCCGGCGACAAATTCGAGATATTCAAACGGGGTCAGGCGGTCATAAACCATGGGTTCGTCAGAGACCCAGGCCATGATGCGCTTGGCGGCAAGGGGGTCGCGTTTGGCATCGTGGCCGAACACCGAAATGGTGCCGGCATCGGGCTGCAACAATCCCGCAACCATGCGCAGGATGGTGGTCTTGCCCGCTCCGTTGGGGCCAAGCAGGGCGTAGAACTCGCCCTTTTTGACGGCGAGATCGAGCCCGCTCACCGCGGGCCTGTCAAAGCTTTTGCTCAGGCCCTTTATTTCAAGCGCCAAATCCGAACTGCCCATTGTCGATTTCTCCCCGCACCCGTTTGCTCACGTCGGATTTGAACAATGAAGCAAAGCGGTTTCGTTTGGGTGAATCAACAAGGGGGATTTATGCGCGACCGACAGGCAGGTCTGTTAACGAATTTCCGCAGCCCACAGGCTTTTGGTGCCCTGACAAAGCCGATTGAGAATTTCTTTTTCGCTGACACCAAGCCGGGCGTTCGGAGAGATGTCCACCAGTCCGCCCTCACCGGCGCCGGAATGTTCTCCGGCAGCGCCGCGAACGGCCAGACCCAGAGGTTGAGCGAGCAGTTTGAGCCGCTTCAGGTCTGCGTCCCCTTGTGTCAAATTGGGCAGTTTCAGGTGCAGACTGGCCCGCATCCCGGCCCCCAGATTAGTGGGACAGGACGTCAAGGCACCATAGGTTTTTGACAGGGCAAACGGGGGCAGTAATTGCCCGAGTTTTTCCAGCCCCCCATGCAGGCGGGCGAACAGGGCCTTGAGGTCGCCACCGCGCTGCATGGCCATGATGCGCAAGTGATCCTCCTCACCTACCCAGACCAGAAAGTCTCCCAGTTCGGAAATATACATGCCCCGTCCGTGGGGCCAGTCGGCGCTGATACCGGCCGCATTGAGATATTTGTCGGCGCTCATA
>DROE01000094.1 GCA_011322005.1 Devosia sp. | reverse complement strand
TGCGGTTGGTGATGCACACATAGCCTTCGATGTAGCGGGAAGTACCGGGCACCACCCTGTGCTTGCCAGAACCGCCAGCAGGAATGAACCGGTTCAGGTCCAGTTGTTTGAGTTGGTGTTTGTTGGAGGTCGGGGCAATTTTGTCCACGCGCCAATAGTGGAAAATGGGATCGCCTTGCCTGTCTTGGCCATAGGCGATCTTGGTTATGATACAGGCAACTTCCTGCTCGTGCTCAATGGTGCTCCCCCCCACCGGTGACAGTGACCGTTCGGCTCGGGAGCCCCTATACGGATATTGCGGGAGCCATGCCGCATACATGATGCCATTCCGTGGCTTCCAGCGTTTCCCGGCAGGGACGGGCGCTGAGCTTTTCCAGTCGGAGGCCTTGGTCAACTCTGAACCCAGTAGCAATTCCAGCTTATCGCCGCTCGCGCTTACCCGTGCCGGCACCATCGCCAGAGCGTCATCCGGCGACATCCGCCGGCCCAGCCGGTCCTCGCTCTTGAATACGCCCATGCGCGAGTTGGTCACCGATTCATAGGCCGAGCGCAGCGGCCCCTTGAGGGCGGTGGGGCTGAGAACCGGCCTGCCGGCGGCGTCGGTACGGATGCTGAAAGTGGGGTGATCATTGTTGTAATCGGGCGTGCGGGTATCAAGCAGCAGCAGCGGCGTTTTGGCTTCGACAGAAATCTTGATGCGTCCGGAATAGTGGCCGTCGAAATAGGCGTGGTGACCCACAGGTGCCCCCTGACCCAATCCGGCACAGGGTTTTGTCGGAATGGCGGGAATAAAATTGTAGGGATTATTGAAATCTCCTGATTTTGGAGAGACCTGAGGCACCTGCTGAGGCGCCGGGGCGGCCCATTTTTCACCCTTCCTTCGCACCTTGATAACTTCTCCTCGCTCTCCGAACTCATAGTCAACAGCAACGCTTTGGGGCTTTTCCCTCACAATTGCGGGGTCAATATTGTCCGGAGGGCAGGACAGGGGATTGCCCACTTTGCCTTTTTTTGAAGGGCCCTCAACCCGCCAGTTTGGCTTGCCCCCTTTTCCCTTGCTGAATATCAGTTTTCCGCTGGCAATGTCAGACATTGTCGTCACCCCCTTTTTTGGGGGCGGGTCCGGCCGCCACCTCAATTCCCGTCAACCGCTGCCGGACAATCCCGGCATTGCCATGCTCCAGGCGTTCAATATGCTCGCAGGCAGTCAAACAAAGACTCTGTCCCAGTTTCAGATCGTCCGGTGCGGGCACATCCAGACTGCCAACCCTAGCATCCGCCAATGTGCACCAGCCATCCTGCGCATCAGAGCGAGCAACTCCCCAGACCAGAAATTTTTGATCGATTGTGTTTTTGGCATCAGCTTTCAGGAGTTCCCAGTCAGCATCCATCCCGCGCCGGGTAAAACTGGCCTGCCATTCCTGGCAGAAAGCTGTCACCTCATAAAAACTTTCGATGTCCCGGGCTCCATCCCGCGCCATCAGAGTTCCATCAGAAGCAACACGCAACAACAGACATTGTGCCGGAGAAATGGCAATTGCCCAGGTGGCGTTTTCCGTGACACCCAACTTGCGCAGGGTTTCCGGAATATCTACAAACGGAATTGGAGCGGGTTGGGTAATGTCCGGGCTCATGTCGCGACTCCTTCACAAGCCAAAAGCTTTTTGGCATAGGTCTCCCAGTCAGTTTTCAGGTCATCAAGAACATTATCAAGTTCTGACAATTCACCCCCCAGGTCCGGCCATCCCTCGTCTTTCAGTTTGTCATCAAAGGACAAGGCCAGATCAATCTTTGTAACGTCAATGGCCCCCAACCCTCTGTTAACCCCAAAACCAACAGGAAGCACGCCCTGTTTGAAGTCACGCAGTGTCAGCAAAAACAAAGCCAGCGTTGCTCTTTTTTCAGCGATACTCTGCCCCGGTGCCAAGCGGTCCAGATCCAGTTGAATGGTGAAAACTCCTTTGGTCAGCCCCGGCTCCAGAACGCTGAACAGAGCCGAGTCCGCCGCCCCTCCCAGCCAGCGGTCAATGGCATTGTGCTGAGAGGGGTAAAATCTCTGCGTGGCTGAACAATCGCTCAGCAGTCTTTGAACATCGCGCGTCTTGTCGCGGTCGTTTTCAGGCGTATTGGTGAGCAATTGATTTATCAGTTCCCGGGGAATGGGGTCATTTTCCGGGTAACAGTCATCAACGAACACCGCCCCCATGCCGGTTTTTTTTGTTTCCTCAACCTGGCCCTTGGCGCCATACAACCATTCGATAATTTCATCAGGAACGAGCGAATTGTTGAAGGCTTGTTTTTCCTCATCTCCCTCAGGAAGTCCGGGCCCTTTCTTCATAAGCGTTCTGATTATCCGCTCTGAATGGGCGCGCTGCACGCCCTTGATTCCGGCACCTGCGAGAACCAATTCCACTTCGTCGCCAACCCCTGTTGTCAGGGGAATGGCGTCAATAATGAACCCCTGTCTGGCATCCTTGTTCATCAGCGGGCGCACAGACCTCCAGTGAATTTCTACATCGACAATTCTTCTGCTTTGGGTTTTTGCAGGGTTTGCGACAAGCGTTTTGAACGCTTCGATTCTAGTGACAGGCGGATTCAGCAAAGCCTCAAGCATGGCATCGCCAGCATCCATTCTGCAGGTGGATGCTTTGGCGTTTTTCAGTTCAAGTTTGCCCAGGCCTCTTGTTTTTGCTCCGCCAAACCTGATTTGCCCAGCTTCCAGTGCAGCCAGCATGGCGGCAAACTCGCTCTTTACCTGGTTTGGAGATTCAGAGTTGGTTGGTATTTCAAGAACCAGCGAGAAATTGAACACTGTGCCCTTGGGCAGCACTTCGCGGTCAAACTTGATACCATCGGCCGCACTTCCCGAATACCGGTCAATGCCTACACTGTCCCGGAATTCGCTCGATTCCGTTCCACAAACATGTGCATCCTCTACACGCAACATGCTGGCACTGCCGGCATCTGAACGGCCCTCTTGTTCCGCCGCTCCCCAAACCCTGTCCAGGCTTGCCGGAAAGGCTCTGTCCCACCACGCTCGCATAGGTCCCGCCAGGCTGGTGCCCGGAATATAGGCAACGTTTTCGCCGTTTCGCGCAACGAGCATATCAGCAAAAAGCTCACTGTTCCCGCCACCTATGTGGACAGGCGTACACGCTATCAAGTCGCCACAAACCACAACCCGCTCTGTCAGAAAACGTCCCATCAGGTATTCTCCAACTCTAGTTTTTCCAATCCCCGCTTGTGGGCGCGCATGGCGGCGCTCAAAAGACATAATATGGCGTAGCGCCTGAATGTCTTATCGGTCATAATTTCTTCAGGCGTGGAGACAATGGCGCATTCCAACAGTTGCACTCCCTTAAGCCACTCCCAAATCAACGGAGAATTTTCGAATAGTGCGAGTACCTTCCCACCCCAATCTGGTTTTACACCCCGAAGATATGTACTGACAGCATTGATGTCCGCTTCACTCTCCAGCCTGCCCATGAACGCACGCAGATTGCCCAGTTGACTCATGTTTGGGGCACCCTCGCTCCATCCCAGATTGTCCTTGCGCCAACTCACTTTTGAAACCAGTATTTCAGCCCGTTCTCTGATCCGCTCCCTCACGCATGTATTTTCGACCTGTTTCAGGTAAGGTTGGTCATTACCGTTCAATTCATGGGCTTTACCGTCGTCCTCCCACCGGTCACAGTCCTCGCCATGGCTGTTGGCCGACAGGGGGGCAGTAACAAACGGCGAATTGATCTGCACCACACCAAAACCCTCCGCCCTTCGCAAACCCAATCCGGCTGCAAGAATCTGTTGAACTTTCGCTGGATCGCAATCCAACACGCAGACCGACCCTGCCCCAATCGCCAGCCGGGACGGCTTGGGCAAGCCCGCCCTGGGCATCCAGCCTTCATGGCGCACCAGTTTCAGGGATAGCTGGGAAATTTCAGCTTCGATGCCGGCAGCTTTCAGTGTCAGGGCCAAGCCATTCAATGCTGAGTCGCAT
>DROE01000093.1 GCA_011322005.1 Devosia sp. | reverse complement strand
TTCGGAGAGGGCAAGCGGGTGACAGAGACGTTCCCCCGCATTCCCTACGCACAATCCATGAGCAAATACGGCACGGACAAGCCCGACCTGCGCAACCCCATCGAGATGGAAGATGTCACGGAGCACTTTGCCGGCTCCGGCTTCAAGATTTTTGCCGGCCAGATTGCGTCCGACCCCAAGGTTCGGGTATGGGCCGTACCCGCACCCACCGGCGGCTCGCGCGCCTTTTGCGACCGGATGAATTCGTGGGCGCAAAAAGAAGGTCAGCCCGGACTTGGCTATATCTTCTTCCGGGAGGGGGAGGGGGCTGGCCCCATCGCCAAAAATATCGGTTCCGAACGCACGAGCGCTTTGCGCGAACAATTGGGTCTTGGTGATGGCGATGCGGTATTTTTCATCTGCGGCCTGCCGCAAAAATTCGCCTCTTTCGCCGGGGCGGCGCGCACCAGGGTCGGAGTGGAGCTCAAGCTGCTGGATGAAGAACAGTTTGCCCTGTGCTGGATTGTTGATTTCCCCATGTTCGAGTGGGATGAAGAAAACAAGAAAGTCGATTTTTCCCACAACCCGTTTTCCATGCCCCAGGGGGGGCTTGAGGCGCTTGAAAACGAAGAACCTCTGAATATCAACGCCTACCAGTACGACATTGTTTGCAACGGCTTTGAATTGAGTTCGGGAGCCATCAGAAATCATCGTCCCGAAATCATGCGCAAGGCCTTTGAGATTGCCGGTTATGACATGGCGGTGCTTGAAGAAAAGTTCGGCGGCATGTTGCGGGCCATGGAATATGGAGCACCGCCCCATGGCGGCATTGCACCGGGAATTGACCGCATCGTCATGCTGCTGGCTGGCGAGGAGAACCTGCGCGAGGTTACGGCTTTCCCCATGAACCAGCAGGCAGAAGACCTGCTGATGGGCGCACCCTCAAGCGTGAGCGCGCAGCAGATGCGTGAGCTTCATATCAGGGCCAACCTTCCCAAAACCTGAAAAATCCGGACCTTGCTGCGCCCAGGCGGTTGTTGGCGCAACCTGTCGGTTAAGCGAAAATTAGCGGCTGCTTCGCTATCATCCCTCCTGGATTGACCTCTTTCAGGACCCGGGTGAAACGGTTGCGCTCAAATTCCAATATTTTGATGCTGATCGCCGCCATTCTGGCTTTTGTGCCGGTGTTTATGGTGGGGTACTTTCTGGATGGGTTCGTGCGCGGTCGGGAAGGGGCTCTCATTCAGCGTTCAATTAACGGATTGACCGAGGATGTGCAGGCTTCCATCTATGAGGGCATTGACGTGATTAATGCCGCTGTCGCCGACAGCAATTCGGTGTGTACACCCAATTTTCTCAATACGTTACGCCTGAAAATGCAAATGGGACTTTATGTCCGGCAGGTTGCCGTGGAGAGCGTTCAGGGGGTGCCCTATTGTGATGCCGTGGGTGGCATGGTCCCCTATGAGGTGGTTTCGGACGAGCTTTCCATTCCGGGCAGGTCGGCGACGCTTGCGGCGGTTCTGATGCCCGGCGCGGACGTTCCCATGTTTCGGGTCACCCAGATGATTGATCGCAATCGGCGCATGCAGGCGTTTGTGAATTTCTCCCAGATCATAACAGCCGGCCGGCTGCCCTCCGAGATTCGGGCCGCCAGCATGTTGCGCATCAGTTTTACAGACGACACCGAACTGGTGTCCATCGGCGATCCTTCAACATTTACCGCAAGTTCAAGCGAAGGTGAGTACCTCATCGCAAACGCTTTTGCAGGGGATGTGCCGGTGCGTATCGAAGTGGCTTTGCCGTTTGAAACAGCGCGCGCCGGATATGCGGACATTTATCTTGTTCTTATTCTCGCCGCTTGCCTGCTCAGTGGCACGGTTCTCTTTATATTCTTGCAATTGGCGCGAAATGCAAACCTACCCGACTTTGATCTGGAACATGCCATAATGCAGGGAGCAATTTGCCCTTATTACCAGCCAGTGATCGACCTTTCCACCGGGCGGGTTTCTGGGTGTGAAGTGCTGGCCCGCTGGCAGAAAACAAGCGGCAAAACAATTTCGCCAGGGGCCTTCATCGAGTATGCGGAAGTGACAGGTCTCGCTATTCCCATGACCATAAGGCTGATGGAAACAGTTGCGCATGAGTTGGGTGATCTGTGCCTGAGCAATCCCGAGTTGAAGATCAGCATCAATCTGTTCGAAGGTCACTTCCGGGACGGCGCCATCGTTGAGGATGTGCAGGCGATTTTTGGCGGCTCGGGCATTTCCTATCGTCAGTTGGTGTTCGAGATCACCGAACGCTTTCCCCTGGAAAATGATGAACAGACCATCAGCGTTATCAACGGCTTGCATGCTCTTGGGTGCCGGCTGGCCCTTGATGATGTGGGTACGGGGCATTCCAACCTGTCTTTTGTCCAGACCCTTGGCGTCGACATCATCAAGATTGATCGGATATTTGTCAGTGCTGTCACCGACAAGACAGAGGCCGCGCCGGTGCTCGACGGGCTTATCGCCATGGCGCAGAATCTGGGCGCCGATGTTGTCGCCGAAGGCGTCGAAACCGAAGAGCAGGCCATGTATTTGCGCGCAAAAGGCGTTAGAAATGTGCAGGGTTTTCTGTTCGCAGAGGCGCTTCCGGTGGAAAAATACGTTAGAATTGTCGGGGCGCTCAATCAATTCGGTGAAAACTCTGCTAATGAGAGCCGCAAAGCCGCATGAGGTCTGAGTGCCTGACTTGAGTCGGCGCGCCGTGGCCGGTTGCGTTCCGATACCGGGGCACCCGTTGGGAAAAATCAATAAAAAGGGGACACCTCTTGTCTCGTGATAAAGTGGATAATACAAACGCCTTGCGCGAAGCCGCGCTGCATTTTCATGAATGGCCCAAGCCCGGAAAAC
>DROE01000092.1 GCA_011322005.1 Devosia sp. | reverse complement strand
TAGGTTGTGGACTCATAAGCTCTTGTCCAAAGTCTTGCGGATGCGAGTGCGACGGCTGAGAGGAATGTGACCGCGAGTTTTTCGAAACGGGTGGCGATACGGCGGAAGTGTTTGAGCTTGTTGAAGTATCTCTCCACGAGGTTCCGTTGCCGATAGATCGCGCGGTCGACGGATCGTTGAACCTTTCGGTCGCGTTGGGTAGGGATGTGAGCCTCTGCGCCACGTGCCTCGATGCGTTCGACCAGCGCCATCGCATCATAGCCGCGGTCCGCGACAACATGGGCTGTGCGCGTGAGGCTGTCGATCAAGGCTGGGGCGGCCGCCTTGTCGCTGGCCTGCCCGGGGCTGATCGACAGCCGGATCGGCAGACCCATCTCATCCACAACCGCGTTGATCTTGGTGCTCAATCCGCCACGAGAGCGACCGATGGCGTGATCCGCGCCCCCTTTTTACCCCCTGCGGCATGTTGGTGCGCACGGATGATGGAGCTGTCGATGAAGGCCATGGATTCCGGCGATTTCGCCGATAAGGCATTGAAGATATTGACCCAAACCCCAGCTTTGGCCCAGCGATTGAAGCGGTTGTAGACCGTGGTGTAGGGGCCGTATCGCTCGGGCAGATCGCGCCAGGGCGAGCCCGTCCGAAGGATGTAAAATATCCCATTGAGCACACGCCGGTCATCCACCCGCGCCACCCCGCGCGGCTTGTTCGGCAACAGCGGCTCGATGATCCGCCACTCCCCATCGCTCAAATCAAAACGCGCCATGATCCACCTCCTGTTTCGAAGAAGTGAATCACAGACAAAGCCGGTTGGGAATCCCGTTTATGAGTACAGAACCTAGGCAAGGGAACAGGTCTTCGGGACAGGTGTTTTTGGTTTTGTTAGCAAGATGATGTCATCATCGCCTCATTGCGGATCAATCTGATTTCGGAGAGGCCAAGATGGACAAAACCTATCGCGGGCATCGCGTGGCGGTGGTTCTGCCCTGCTACAACGAAGAAACGGCGATTGGGGACGTGGTAAGGTCCTTTGCCGATGCGGTTCCCGAGGCAAAGATTTTTGTCTTTGACAATGCCTCCACCGATGCCACAGCGGAACGGGCGGCAGCGGCAGGGGCCACGATCATCCGTGTTCCCATCCCGGGCAAGGGCAATGTGGTGCGGCGCATCTTTGCCGACGTCGAGGCCGATATCTATGTCATGGCCGACGGGGACGGTACCTATGAAACCGCCGTCGCTCCCATTTTGATCGACAAACTTATCGACGAACGGCTGGATATGGTCGTGGGGGCGCGAAAGCCCGCCGGAGACGGCCAGATTTACCGGTTCGGCCACGCGTTCGGCAACCGCCTGCTTACCGGCACGGTAGCCAGGATTTTCGGCGACGGGTTCACGGACATGCTTTCGGGCTACCGGGTGTTTTCACGCCGCTATGTCAAATCCTTCCCTGCCCTTTCAAAGGGCTTTGAAATCGAGACCGAGTTGACCATTCACGCGCTGGAACTGCGTGCGCCCTACGCTGAAGTCGAGACCGCCTATTCGGCCCGACCCGAAGGCTCAACCAGTAAGCTGTCGACCTACAAGGACGGGGCGCGCATCGCCAAGGCCATATTGCGGCTGCTCATTCGCGAGCGCCCCCGGCAGGTCAATCTGATGCTGGCCTTTTCCATGGCTGTTGCCTCGCTGGTGCTGGGTCTGCCGATCGTTTTCGAGTTTTTGCAGACCGGGCTGGTGCCACGTTTCCCCACCGCCTTTCTTGCCGGCATCATCATGCTGGGGGCCATGTTGATGGCCATTACCGCGGTTATTCTTGACAGCGTGGTCACCGGCCGGTCCGAGGCCAAAAGGCTGACCTATCTGGGCGTACCCGGCGTGAGGGCAAAAGACTGAAAGCGCTGGCAAACTCCCATTTCCTCAGGTTTTCTCTGGTCGGCATTGTCGGATTTGTCGTCGACGCCGGGGTTTTGACGCTGGTTGATGGTGTGCTCGGTCCCTATCTGGGGCGGCTGGTTTCGTTTGCTTTGGCGGTGCTCACAACCTTTGTGTGCAACAAGTTTTTCACTTTCGCCAACAGAAAAAGCGACCTGTCGCTGCCCGGTGAACTGGGGCGCTATTTCTCCGCCATGATTGCAGGGGGAGCTGCCAATTATGCGGTTTACGCGGCGCTGGTCTATTTCGTGGAACTGGTGGCAGAGTGGCCAACCATTGGCGTTGCCGTCGGTTCCGTTGTCGGGCTGGCGATAAACTTCGCGCTGGCAAAAAACTGGATTTTCAGGTCGGAGCGCTAGTTTGCAAATGCCGCCAACACCCGCTCAAGCAAAACCTGTTGCTGCTCGCCAAACTGCCGATTGTGCGACACCACCAGACTGGCCTCGCTCTTCAATATCACCCCGTCCTCAAGCACCCGCAAGCCGTTGGCCCTGAGAGTTGAGCCGGTGGAGGTGATATCGACAATCAGGTCGGCAGCACCCGAGGCCGGGGCCGCTTCGGTCGCCCCAAGGCTTTGCACGATCTTGTATTCGGCAATGCCGTGGGCGGCAAAAAAGCGGCGGGTGAGATTGACATATTTGGTGGCCACCCGCAGCCAGCGCCCGTGCCGGGAAGAAAAATCCGCCGCCACGTCCGAGAGGTCGGACATGGTCGAAACATCCAGCCACACACCGGGCACCGCGATAACCACATCGGCCTGACCAAAGCCCAGAGCGCGGGCAATGTTTACCTTTTCGGCTCCGTTCTGGCTGGCTTCGTGGATGAGATCGGTACCGGTAATGCCCATATCAAGATTTCCCCGGACAAGCTCGCGGGCAATCTCCCCGGCCGACAAAAATCGCACCACAATATCGGGATGACCGGCGATGTTCCCCTGATAGGAACGGGCGCCACCGGGGCGCTCGATGGCCAGCCCTGCGTCAGCAAACACTTTGCAACTTTGTTCCTCGAGCCGCCCTTTTGAGGGCACGGCAAGGATAATTTCGTTCACTGGTTTTGCACTCACCGGCCCGCCTCCCCTTCAAGGCGCGCAACCCAGAGAGCACAGCCCGAAGCGGAAACCTCTTTCTGCGCACCAAGGCTTTGCAGCAGGCGGTCATATTGCCCGCCCGAAGCCAGAATATCACCACCCTCCCCGGCAATTTCAAAAACCAGTCCGGTGTAATAATGCAGGCGCGGCGAGAACCCGGCCTCAAAACTCAGAACTGCGTCAGGCAGGAGCGCGGCCAGCACTTTTGCCTGCGCCGCCACGCCGGACAGGGGTTTTTCAAGTGACAGACCGTTGGCGCTGAACAATTCCTCAGCCTCCGCAAGCGCCTGTTCTACCGGGCCGGAAATGGCCAGATAGGCGCGCAGCAGGGCAATGGTCTTTTCGGGCACTTTGGCGACGGCCAGCGCCTGTTTTTCCAGAAAACGGTCGGCAATTTCCTCTGGCGTGCGGCTTTCAACCAGCGACAGACCACTTTCAAGCATTTGCCCGGTAATGTCCTCGATCAACTCATTGCGGGATTTTCCGGCCAGGGTTTGTGTATTCCCGTTCAGGCTGGTGAGGCGGTCAAGACTTGCTGTGAGGGCCTTTCTGCTGCCGAAGCGGCGGCGCAGGCGCGGTCGCCAGACGGGGGGCATGTCGGCAGCCTCGAGCAGTGCTTCAAACAGGGCGACGCTGCCCAGCCGGACGGCGGGCGTTGAAACCCCATAGATGCCAAGTGCCTTGGCGGTAAATTCGAACACCCGGGAGAGGGCCGCTTCAGGGTCGGGCTGGCCGACAAGTTCAAGCCCGGCCTGTTCGAACTCAACCGGCCCCTGGGCGCGCTGGCGAAACACCGGACCAAGATAGGAAAAAGCGGCCGGGGCAACGCCCTCACCGGAAATACAGGCTTTGGCGATGGGCAGGGTGAAATCGGGCCTGAGGCAATATTGCAGGCCATCGGCACCGGTGGTCAGCAGCAGGCGGGCCCCGAACTCCTCCCCGGCCAGGTCAAAATAGTCGCTGGCGGGAAGCAGGGCTGGCGGGTTGGCGGGGGTAACGCCGGCGCCGCTGACCAGCGACATCAGTTGCTCGCGGCGCTTGCCGGGCTTGGTCATTTGTCCGCATCCAGCCAGGTTTTGACGGCTGGCAGTTTTTTGACTTCGCCAACCAGCTGGTCGCGACTCACTTCAAACTGGCCGGGACGTTCGGATTTCCATGTTTTGTTATCAGCAATGGCGGCGGCGGCCCTTTTGCCCTCGTGCAGGTCTTTAATCTGAACGATGCCTTTTTCGCGCTCGTCAGTGCCTTCAATAATCGCTGCAGGGGAGTTGCGCCGATCGGCATATTGCAACTGCTTGCCGAAGTTTTTCGGGTTGCCCTGATACATCTCGGCGCGGATACCGGCGGAGCGCAGTTCTGCGACCATCTTTTGATAGGAAGCAATCCGGTCGCGGTCCATGACGCAGACTACCACCGGGCCGGGCATTTCAACATCATCGAGCTTGCCGAGGTTTTTCAGAGCGGTCATCAGGCGGGAAACGCCGATGGAAAACCCGGTCGCCGGAACCTTCTGCCCGGTAAAGCGCTGCACCAGCCCGTCATACCGCCCCCCGCCGCCAACCGAGCCGAACTGCACCTTCTGGCCCTTCTCGTTGGTGACATCAAAGGTCAGCTCGGCCTCATAGACCATACCGGTATAATATTCGAGACCACGGACGCAGGAGGGGTCTATGCGGATACGATCGGGATCATAATTGGAGTCCTGACAAAGTTTCCTCGCATTTTCCAGTTCATTCAACCCATCGTCAATTGTTGAAGACCAAGTAATCACTGGGATTCGTTTTAGATACTTTTCGAATACACTCTTACTGAATGCCTTCTGCCAATCAGTGCCAAACAGATATGCAAGCGGGTTGATCACCTCCTCATCCAGCCCCGCACCTTCGGTAAAGTCTCCGCTCTCGTCCTTGCGCCCTCTGCCGAGCAACAGCTTCACGCCTTCCATGCCGAACTTATCGAGCTTGTCGATGGCACGCAGCACCGCCAGTTTTTGCCCCTCATCCACC
>DROE01000091.1 GCA_011322005.1 Devosia sp. | reverse complement strand
GGCTGCCTTTATATCTTTAGCGGATAGTTTCGGGATTTTGGCACTTGGCACCAGCGCCTTTGAGCATCAGAAAAGGCGGAACCACGCATTCCGGTGCAAAGTGGGTGAAATTATTGGGTCCTGGCCCTAAATTTCGCTTAGAAAGTCCGCCCCGAACTCGCTCTTGAGATACTCATACTGAGGAGCGCACAGCCTGACAATTTCCGCCATCACTTCTTCACTTAGAACCACTTTTCCAGTGTAGGAGTTTTTCCTGGCTTGCAGGTTTTTATATGTGATCCGGTCCAAGCCATAAAGCTCTTCAACCTTGCGCATGACGGAAATTGAATCCCGATATATCTGCCCAAAGGGAATGATATGAATATCATCAAATTTTTCCCGGAACAGCTTTATCGCACGACGGTAATCTCCGCGGGGCGCCTGCTCTTTGCGGAGAAAACTGGCATGTTTCTCAAAGGACCATTCCTGTCGCTCCGGATTTCGGGCGAGCACCATGCTTGTACCGGAAACCATGCGTTTTACCGGGTCGCGCACCATGAGAATAGGCTTTATGTCCGGAAGAAGCCGGGCCATATGATCAATGCCGCTGTCAGGCATCATCATATAAGAGGGTGACGCCTCAGCGTATACGAGTTTTACTCCCTGCTCGGATCTTTTTTTGTTCACCGGTTTGTTCACAAATATGTTGCGATACCATTCATCGGTGAAAGAAACCTCTGGATTTACCACGTATTTCAGATACTTTTTCTTTTTACTGAAAAGAGAGACTCTAGAATTGTTTGGCTTTCTCCATATTTCCGCCGCAAATTTCTTCTTGTTTACTTTATTCATGCTGACGAGATCAAAATAGTGTAGCTCTTTTTGAAATGCAATTCCGACTCTTGGCTGCTGCTTGAGCATTGAAAACAACCAAGTTGTTCCTGCCTTCTGAGCTCCAACAATAACAATATCCATCTGCGACACCTGCAGTCAGTTACGAAAAACTAGAGTATTATTGCGAACAATTCCTGGTTGCTTTCTTGGCGCATTGTAGGATTTGCATTCTCCAGATACTACGTTTTACACTTTTCGCTCTTTTCACCGCTGAACGCATCCAAAGTCTTTGAGGACCTGAGCGCGGCCAGGTGCATGTACATGAAATTCACCTCAGCCAGCCTCCGCCGGAACGCCGCAGGCGCACCCATTTCCAGTGCGTATTCCAGGGCAGGACCCGTTAATTTCACCCATTCTGGCCCTGGTGACTTTTTTGGGGTTGTTGAAAACCACGTCACACATTCACCACCATCGCCCCGCATCTATCTCAAAGTGTTTGCCGAAATCGCCGGTATCGTAACCCAATTCATCGAAATCCCGAGCATAGAATTGGGCAAGCGCTTCAACGGTTTTGTTTTTTACACGGATTTTTTCCCGGCTGCCCTTTTTCTCGTGAGGCATTGATTTCGGCGGATTGAGACCCAGCACCTTCAAGGCCGGCGCCATTGCTGCCTCCAATCCATCCTCAAAGGCAAACACTTCTGTCGTTTCGGAAATAAATTCCACCTGGGGGCGAATATGATTGTCGCGTGTGAAAGAAAACTCCTTGAAGCGCTCAAGCGCCTCCAGTATCCACTTGTCTGGGTTCTGCCTTTCGTTCCGATCAAGCGCCTTCATTCTGAATTCCGATGCCATTCGGTCGTAGGGGTTGCGTTTCACGGCAAAGGAATAATCCGCGAAACCGCTGCGGATCGCTTCTTTGTATACACCCTTGTGCATGTGCTGAAGTGTGCACTTCGAGAAGGGCCTCTTGGAGTTGAAACGAAAGGCTTCCTTGCACCCCAGACGCCTGAATGCTTTCTCTATGCTTGAGCCGCCGGTTTTTGGTATGTGCACGAAAAACACAATTTTGGCACCGTTTCTATACAAGGGCATTCTTGCAGGTTTTCCTCAACATGGCCAGCGTTGCGCGGTTGCCTAGCACCATTGGCGTGCTGCGCCAAGTGCACCTTCCGAACAACGGCACTTTTTTGTGAGGTTTGTCGCAGGCATTCACAATACAATTTCAGCGTGGTACACAAAGCGGATGTTGTTGGCGATGAAGCCGAAAGGAGTAAGGTGCGCCTCCCGGCCGGTTCAATATCTGCTTCAACGAACAAATATCAACGGGACGATGGGCTATTTTGCTGAACATACTGAAATCCGCCGCCAAAAGGGTTTTGCCCTGGCGCCTGAAACTCCACATATATGAAATCATTCAGACTTGCAGATCAGACGTAAGTCAAAAAATTATCCCGATCACCGACAAGGGACAAGCCGAACGGCTCGGTGAGTTGATTCGCGATGCCCTTGTCCGCGAAGGGGTGGAATTCGTGTTTGGCGGGTCTCTGCGCGGTGGCACAATCAGACTAAATGTTCGTCAGGCAGAGGCACAGCAGGTTATTTGCGCCCTTTCCACAATAGTGGAGAACGATCCATCCGTTCTTGTATGTAACAGCAAATTCAGGGTAATCAAAAAACTGGATCGCCTTGCCGGCATGCGCAAACTTTCCTTCAACATCGCCTGCGTTCGCCAGAAAACCAATGCAAACAGGCCAAAGGATGTTTTCGCATCAATTCTGGAAGTTGCGGGCTGGAGAAAGGTGGACAACATCCATGGCCCCAAGGTAGTGGGGGCATGCCCCAACTCGGTTGTGAGCAGTTCCGTTTCGTTCTCCAGTATCGCAAGGTTGGGAGATCTGGACGAATGGCAGGCAAACCGTGGCGATCCGGTGGCGCAGAACTTCCCGATTGATGTTGTTTACACCTGGGTTGATGATACCGACCCGAAATGGCAGGAGAACAAGGCCGCACACGCCGGGAAACCCGACGCGGCGAATCTGAAGGATAGAACCCGCGCGGCGGAACGTTACCGCAACCGCAATGAGTTGAAATACTCACTGCGGTCCCTTGAAATGTTTGCGCCCTTTGTTCGCAACATTTATCTCGTTACCGCCGGGCAGGTTCCTGATTGGCTTGATACCGGCAATCCCGAAATTCGAGTGGTGGACCATTCAGAGATTTACGCCGACCGGGCGCATTTGCCGACTTTCAATTCAAGTAGCATCGAAACCCAGTTGCATCACATACCCGGGCTGGCCGAACATTTCTTGTACATGAACGATGACTTCTTTTTTGGGAATTGGTGTGAAAGAGACAAATTTTTCGCGCCCAACGGCATCGTGCGATTTTTCCCGGGAAACTATTATGCCATACCGGAACTGTTGTCTGATAGTGCTGAGGAATATGTCATGTCAGACAAAAATGTGGTGATGGCATTTCGCCAGCGCCTTGGGATTTCCCCCAGCAACATTATGCTGCATGTTCCCTATGCGTGCAGAAAATCGGTTTTGGAAGAGCTTGAAAGTGAGTATGCGGATTTATTTGAGACCTGCGCCAGGCAGAAGTTTCGATCACCCAACGACATTCGGCCGATAGCTTTCATGCACCCCCACTATGCTGCGCATAAAGGTCTGGGCATCAGAAACGATGTCCGACAGGCCTATGTGGCACTGTCCTCTCCCAACCTGAAAAACCAACTGAAAAGAATCCTTTCAGACCGTCACCTGGAGTTTTTTTGCCTCAACGATGCACGTGGACTGAACGCCCTGCCCCAGGAGGAAATAGACGGTCTTGTTGCGGATTTTCTGGAAAGCTACTTCCCTATCAGGTCACGGTTTGAACTGAAGTGATTTCTGACAGCTTGTGAAGGCTTGCAGCACGGACCGCACGGTCACCACTATTGCTGGGACACCCGCCACTGACCCGCGATTGAAAGCCGGTCAGTGGCTCGCCCACACCAATAATCCGGGACCGGAATTATAGGCAATAGGCAGGCGTTCCATTTTGATTGAACCCCTCTGGTCAGCTTTTGCCCGCGGTTACTTCGATTTGGCTCGAGCATCAAGCATTGCGAGTCCATGACCCGCAGTTCCACACCGCAAGAAACCTGATTCTGTCACCAAGGTGATTTTATCCACCAGTTGCCGCCCCCCAGTGTTGCCTCCGGGCAACAAAAAGCTTTCAATCATGACACAAACCGCAGCATTTGCGTCAATTGTCAGGATTGGCTATTGCAATCAAACCAAAACAAACCCTAGGTTGATTCTGGAATTCACATCGCAAATTCGGGAGACCATCATGCGCAAACTTCTTCTCGGGGTAGCGGCCTCGGCACTTCTGGCAACCGGCGCTCTTGCCGCGGACCCTGTGGACACGGTTCAGCCCACCTTCAGTTCTGCCGGTTTTGACTGGGACGGCTTTTATGTTGGCTTGGGCGTTACTGGCGGGCAGTGGAGTAACACAGAGTCCTTTGGACTTGTGGACATCATTGCCGGTGTCAACGTAACCGCAGGCGATGTGTTATTCGGTGGCGAGGCATGGATCGGGGGTTACGGCACCTCATTTGGGTTTACCGGCGTGGAGGGTGGTCTTGAGGGACGTTTGGGTTACCTCGTCTCCCCTGAAGCTTTGATTTATTTGTCCGGTGGTGGCCAGTTCTTTGACGCTGGCGGCCAATATGGAACGGTTGGCGCCGGCGTTGAGTTCGCTGTCACCGACAATGTCTCGCTCGATCTTGAGTACAAGTATTGGGGGGTGTCCAATAACGGGTTCACTGCCCATTCCATCGGTGCTTCCGCCAACTTCCACTTCTAGGCCCGACACAACCAGACAATCTGTTTTTCAAAGCCCCGCTTCGGCGGGGCTTTTTTTTGCTTCCGCGCCCGACACGCACTCCAACGTCCCCGAAGACCCATCCGAAAAGACAACAGCAATCCGGGGCTGGATAATTTCCGGATCTTAAGCTAAACCCCGCCCCAGCCAATAAAATCCTCTCCCGGACCATTCCGCCTGCGCCCGAAAAGCGAGCCCCCATGCCCAAACGTGACGACATAAAATCGATTCTGATCATTGGTGCCGGACCGATTGTCATCGGTCAGGCCTGCGAATTCGACTATTCGGGCACCCAGGCCTGCAAGGCTCTCAAAGAAGACGGATATCGCATCATTCTGGTCAACTCCAACCCTGCAACCATCATGACCGACCCCGAAATGGCCGACGCCACCTATGTGGAGCCCATCACTCCCGAAATCGTCGCCCAGATCATTGAAAAGGAACGGCCCGATGCCCTGCTGCCCACCATGGGCGGCCAGACGGCCCTCAACTGCGCGCTGTCTCTGCGCAAAATGGGCGTGCTCGACAAATTCAATGTGGAGATGATCGGCGCCGATGCACAAGCCATAGACAAGGCCGAGGACCGCGAACTGTTCCGTGCCGCCATGAAAAAGATCGGACTTGAAACACCCACCTCAATGCTGGCCCACGATATCCCCGAAGCTCTCGCCGCCCTTGAAAAAGTCGGACTGCCCGCCATCATCCGCCCCTCTTTCACCATGGGGGGCACCGGCGGCGGCATTGCCTATAACCGCGAGGAATATCTCGAAATCATCGAAGGAGGACTGGACGCTTCTCCCACCACCGAGGTGCTGGTCGAAGAATCGGTTCTGGGCTGGAAGGAATATGAGATGGAGGTGGTGCGCGACAAGAACGACAATTGCATCATCGTCTGCTCCATCGAGAATATCGACCCCATGGGCGTGCATACCGGGGACAGCGTCACCGTGGCCCCGGCCCTCACCCTGACCGACAAGGAATACCAGATAATGCGCGACGCCTCGATTGCGGTATTGCGCGAAATCGGGGTCGAGACCGGCGGCTCCAACGTGCAGTTCGCGGTCAACCCCCAGGATGGACGCCTCATCGTCATCGAGATGAACCCGCGTGTTTCGCGCTCTTCGGCGCTGGCTTCCAAGGCCACCGGTTTTCCCATCGCCAAGGTCGCCGCCCGTCTGGCTGTCGGCTATACGCTGGACGAACTGGACAATGACATAACCGGGGGCGCAACCCCGGCCAGTTTTGAGCCCACAATCGACTATGTGGTCACCAAAATCCCCCGCTTTGCTTTTGAAAAGTTCCCCGGTGCCGACCCCCGCCTGACCACGGCCATGAAATCGGTGGGCGAGGCCATGGCCATTGGCCGCACCTTCCCCGAAAGCATGCAAAAAGCCCTGCGCTCCCTTGAAACGGGTCTGACCGGCTTTAATGAAATCGGCATCCCCGGCCTTGGCAAAGGCGACGACAAAAGCGCCATCCGGGCGGCCCTGGGCACCCCGACGCCGGATCGCCTGCTTCATGTGGCCGAAGCCATGCGCGCCGGCATGGACAATGAGGCCATCCACTCAGCCTGCAAAATCGACCCCTGGTTCCTGGAACAGATCCGCGCAATCGTGAACATGGAAGAAAAGGTGCGTGAATTCGGCCTGCCCGATGACGCGGCCAACATGCGCACCCTCAAGGCCATGGGATTTTCGGATGCGCGGCTGGCAGAACTGGCAGGGCAGAGCGATGAGGAAGTGCGCGCCCTGCGCCATCAGCTTGAAGTGCGTCCGTCATACAAGCGCATCGACACCTGCGCCGCCGAGTTCGCTGCTCCCACCGCCTATATGTATGCAACCTATGAGACGGATTTTGCAGGCGCAATGTCCGACGAGGCCCGCCCCACCGACAACAAAAAGGTGGTTATTCTGGGCGGCGGCCCCAACCGCATTGGTCAGGGCATCGAGTTTGACTATTGCTGCTGCCACGCCGCCTTTTCTCTTTCGGGTGCGGGCTATGAAACCATCATGGTCAACTGCAATCCCGAAACCGTGTCCACCGACTACGATACGTCCGACCGGCTCTATTTTGACCCGTTGACCGAAGAGGATGTGCTTGAAATCCTTGAGGTCGAGAGCCGCGCGGGGACGTTGCACGGTGTCATCGTGCAACTGGGTGGCCAGACACCGCTGGGTCTGGCTGAGGCCATCGAAAAGGCCGGTATTCCCATTCTGGGCACAAAGCCCGCTTCCATCGACCTGGCTGAAGACCGCGACCGCTTTTCCAAGCTGCTCACCCGGCGGAACCTGACCCAGCCCAAAAACGGCATCGCCCATTCGCTGGAACAGGCCCGTATCGTGGCGGAGGAAATCGGCTTTCCGCTGGTTATCCGGCCCTCATACGTTCTGGGCGGGCGGGCCATGGCTATCGTTCACAGCGCCGACGAGTTCGAGACCTATGTGCAGTCCACCCTGACCGAACTGGTCCCCCCCGATATCCGCTCCCTCTATCCCAACGACAAAACCGGGCAGATCAACTCGGTTATTGCCAAAAATCCGTTGTTGTTTGACAGCTATCTCTCCGGGGCCATCGAAATAGACGTGGATTGCCTCAGTGACGGCGCGGAGGTCTTCGTTTGCGGAATCATGCAACACATTGAAGAAGCAGGCGTACATTCCGGCGACAGCGCCTGCTCCCTGCCCCCCCATTCCCTGAGCGATGGCATTATCACTGAAATCAAGCGCCAGACCAAAGACATGGCCCTTGAGTTGGGTGTGGTCGGGCTGATGAACGTGCAATATGCCCTGAAAGACGACGTGCTTTATGTGCTTGAGGTCAACCCCAGAGCCTCGCGCACCGTGCCCTTTGTGGCAAAAGTCATCGGCGAGCCCATCGCAAAAATCGCCAGCCGCCTGATGGCGGGCGAAAAGCTCAAGTCCTTTGACCTCAAGGACAAGGAACTGAACCATATCGGTGTCAAGGAAGCGGTGTTTCCGTTCGCCCGTTTTCCCGGCGTGGATACTCTCCTCGGACCGGAAATGAAATCCACCGGCGAAGTCATCGGTCTGGACACCAGTTTCCCCGTGGCTTTTGCCAAGTCCCAGCTTGGCGGCGGCACCATCGTCCCTAAAAGCGGCACGGTTTTTGTGTCCGTACGCGACACCGACAAGACCGGGGAAATCGCCGAGGCGGTCCGGCGGCTGGCCGAGGCGGGTTTTTCCGTCATTGCCACCGGCGGCACCAGACGTTTTCTTGATGAGAATGGTATCGCGTGCAAAAAGGTCAACAAGGTGCTCGAGGGCCGCCCCCATATTGTTGACGCGCTGAAAAACGGCGACGTACAACTGGTTGTCAATACCACCGAGGGCCAGAAGGCGGTGTCCGACAGCCGCGCCATTCGTCGCTCGGCTCTGATGCACAAGGTGCCCTATTACACCACAATCCCCGGAGCCATGGCCGCCGTTGACGGCATCGTCGCCTACCGGGCTGGAAATTTGAACGTAAAACCCCTGCAGGACTATTTCGACTAATTCGAAAACCGCCAAATCCCGACAGAGCAACTCTAGCGGCGTTGCACGGAAAACTTGTCCTTCACCCGGCGTTCTATGACCATGGCCTGCAGCCGCTTTATGCTCAGGTCGCTGAGTTCTGAACCCGCCGCCAGCAAAAGCCCTTTATTCTTGTCAACAACATCCTTGAGCAGAATGTCCCCCGCCTTGAGCATTGCCGGGCTCAGGGTCAGGGATGTCTGTTTGTCCTCGTCCTGACTTTCCCCCTCAAGCAGCGCAATATAGGCAACCTTCAAGATGTCCAGATCATATTCCTGCTTGCGCGAGGCCATGGCCATGAAACCATCCGAACGCGTGGCCCCGGAGCCCATGGAGCGATCGGCCAGATCAATCAGAACTTTCAGAATGCGCGCATTTTGAGGGATTTTATCGCCCTGAATGCCATTCTGGGGGTGCCCGGACCCATCATAGCCCTTTCTGGAATAGAGCACAGCTTCCGCCACCCCTTGCATGCGCGGCATGTTGCTTATCAGCTCATATGCGGTTTGCGAACACTCATCCACTTCCCTTTTTTCCTCGGCATCCATGGGTTCGCACAATACATATTTCATGGCCAGATCATCGGGCAGGCTTATGGCACCCAGCGGATAAAGCATTGCTGCCAGGTCGAGTTCCCAGGGGCGCTCAACCTTTAGTTTGGGAGCGATTTGACGCGCCCATCGTTGTATTTTTGCCGCTTTTTGAAACAGTTCGGGCCGCGCTATCGCCAGAACATCGGTGAGCATTTTGACGGCACCCGAGAGCAGGTCCTCAAGTTCCTTGCCGGCCTCATATATCTCCTCACTCTTTTTCTCGACAAGGGTTTCTGCTGCTAGGCGAGCTTTTTTCTCACGGCCCAGTCTCACTTCCAGGTTACTCACTCCCGGTTCTTCGGGTTCCACAGCACTTTGGTGAAGCGTTTGCACCGAAAGCCTTTCTGTCCATGACTTTTCACAAAACTCAGGGGAATAATTCCCCGGAAAAATCGCTGTTTACCGGTACCGGAACAGCACCAGCCAGATGGTGTTCACGCAGGAATTTGGAGAAGAAACAAAAAATACTCATGAAATATTGAGTACGGGAAACGACCCATATTCAGGCAGGTGCAACAGGTCATTTTCGACCCCGGGAGTCCTCACGGGCCAAAATGTGTTGTCCAAACCTTCTTTATGAGCTATTAAGCCCCATCGATCACTGCGGCTCTGCGACAAATAAGACGCGAAAATGTTCGCGCAGCTCAAATGTCACTGTCCAAATTTTCGATTTTGTGGTCATGACGCCATACCGGCGGCAGGGCTTGAAGTTAAGACTATTCGAAAGGCACTAACAATATGGCAACCGGTACCGTTAAGTGGTTCAACAGCCAAAAAGGCTTTGGTTTCATTCAACCAGACGAAGGCGGCGCAGA
Organism: Devosia sp.; assembly: GCA_011322005.1. Lineage (GTDB taxonomy): Bacteria > Pseudomonadota > Alphaproteobacteria > Rhizobiales > Devosiaceae > DROE01. Next base: position 12,662 of record DROE01000091.1, on the reverse strand, counting down.
CGTTTTCGTTCACATCTCAGCAGTTCAGCGCTCCGGGCTGACAGGCCTGGATGAAGGACAAAAGATCAACTATGAAGTAGTTCAAGACAGCCGCACCGGCAAGTCCGCTGCTGATAATTTGACCCCTGCAGCGTAAGCGAACTCTAGAACACCACGACATTGACAATTGGCGCCGTGGTTTTCCCGGCGCCTTTTGCTTTTACGGACCGCGCAGTCCCCGGTTTACTGAAAAGGACCGGCAGATAAGCAGCCCTCTATTGAGGTTGCACGGACCGGACAGCCTGTTGAAAAAACACCTGCTGTCATTATTTTGGCTGCAATATCTGGCAGCCATAAACAAAAGGCACCAACTGAAACACCCCGGTCCTGATCGGGTAAAAGAGGACAAAATGGATAAAATCCCCATGACTCCAGAGGGCAACATTGCTCTGAAGGCGGAACGCGAAAAACGCGCATCTCAGGAGCGCCCGCGTATCATAGCCGCCATTGCCGAGGCGCGCGCCCACGGGGACCTGTCCGAAAACGCGGAGTATCACGCAGCAAAGGAACAGCACGGACTGAACGAAGGCCGGATAAAAGAGCTGGATGCCATTCTGGCGCTGGCCCAGGTAATCGATGTCTCAACACTGAGCGGTAACACCATTAAGTTTGGTGCAACCGTGCTGATCGTGGACGAGGAAACCAACGAAGAAAAAACCTATCAGATTGTCGGCGACCCCGAAGCCGACGCCAGCGCAGGGAAAATCTCCATTTCCTCTCCCATCGCCCGTGCCATGATCGGCAAGGAGGCCGGAGACAGTATTGAAGTCGCCGCCCCTGGGGGCGCGCGCTCCTATGAAATTCTCTCGGTAACCTACAAGTAGTTTTTCAATACCCGCGTTGCTCGTGGATAAGTTCTTCTCCACTTGAAATTATGCTGGCCGGGGCCCAGTTTATGAACTGAATTAAACGCAAGCCGTTCCGGCGCAGATTGAGAAAATTGTCATGCACGCCAAAACCATTATTATCGGGTCCGGTCCCGCCGGTTATACCGCCGCCATCTATGCCGCCCGCGCCATGCTCGAACCCGTAATTATTCAGGGCCTGCAGCCCGGCGGCCAGCTTACCATCACAACGGACGTGGAAAACTATCCCGGTTTTGCCGAGCCTGTTGAGGGCCCCTGGCTCATGGAGCAGATGAAAGCCCAGGCCGAAAATGTCGGCGCAAAAACCCTCAATGACATAATCGTTGACGTGGACCTGGAAACCCGTCCCATGAGGCTGACCGGCGATGGCGGCACCGCCTATACCTGCGATACTCTGATAATTGCCACCGGAGCCCAGGCCAAATGGCTGGGTCTGCCTTCGGAGGAAAAATTCAAGGGTTTTGGCGTCTCCGCCTGCGCCACCTGCGATGGATTTTTCTACAAGGACAAAAAAGTGCTTTTGGTCGGTGGAGGCAACACAGCGGTCGAAGAGGCCCTGTTTCTCACCAAGTTTGCCTCTGAGGTGATTGTCGTGCACCGCCGCGACGAGTTTCGGGCCGAAAAAATACTGCAGAACCGCCTGTTCACCAATCCAAAGATAAAGGTAATCTGGGACACCGAACTTGTGGAAGTGCTTGGCGGAGGCATGCCCCTTGGCGTTAGCGGTGCGAAACTGAAAAACAAGCTCAGCGGCGAAACCAGTGAAATTGAAGTTGATGGCATTTTTATCGCCATCGGACACGCACCCGCCACAGAATTGTTCAAGGATAAGCTGGACATGAAGCCGGGCGGATATCTGATCACCGCCCCAGACAGCACCGCAACCGCCATTCCCGGAGTCTTTGCCGCCGGTGATGTGACCGACGACATCTACCGCCAGGCCGTAACCGCCGCCGGTATGGGCTGCATGGCAGCCCTTGAAGCGGAACGCTATCTGGCCGAGCAGGAAGTGAGTGAAGCCGCACAATAATGAGCCTGCAGGATTGGGACAAACTGCGCATATTTCACACCGCCGCCGAAGCTGGCAGCTTCACCCACGCAGCGGAGCGCTTGGGCATGAGCCAGTCCGCGGTCTCCCGTCAGATTTCCGCCCTCGAGGCATCTCTGGGCCTGAAACTTTTTATTCGTCACGCACGCGGACTGGTGCTGACCGAAGTTGGCGAACAATTGTTCGGCACCGCCCATCGCATGTGCTGGGAGCTGCAATCGGTGGAAAATCAGATAACCGACACTCAGGACATGCCCACCGGATCGCTCAAAGTCACAACTACGGTGGGATTTGGCTCGACCTGGCTTTCCTCACGTATCCGCGAGTTTATCATCGCCTACCCGACCGTGCAGTTGGAAATAAAGCTCGACGACGACGACCTGGATCTGACCATGCGCGAGGCCGATGTGGCTATTCGCCTGCATCCGCCGACGCAAACCGAAATGATCCAGCGCAAGCTGTTTACCGTTCACTTTCATATATATGCCGCCAAAAGCTATATTGAAGAACTGGGCACTCCAAAGGATGCAGGCGACTTGGATCAGCATCGCATTATCACCTTTGGCTCCCCCGCTCCCTCGCACCTGATTGACATCAACTACCTGGAGCGGGTCGGAAGACCCGATCACCGCCCCCGCAAGGGGAATCTGCAGGTCAACGCGGTTTTTGGCATGATGCAAGCTGCTCGGGCCGGAGTTGGCCTCGCCATGCTGCCCGACTATGCGGTTGAGGGTGCAAGCGAACTGGTGCCTGTTTTACCCGAATTGAAACTTCCCGAGTTCGACACCTATTTTGTTTACCCCCCGGCCCTCAAAAATTCCAAGCGCGTCGGCATATTCCGGGACTTTCTGGTGGGAAGCGCACGCGAGTGGGAATTTTAGCGGGCACTTGCAGGCTATGCGCCTGACGCATGGCTGCTATGCTTCATCCGCCGTTGAAATTCTTCAGGTCTTCACCATATCTCAAGCAGACGCAGACACTACCCCTCCCCTCCTTGGTGTGTTTTGTGTCCCTCCCGATGGGCATCTGCCCCGGGGATCTGGCTTCGACTGTCAACCACGGTCGAAGCCTTTTTTTGTCCGCAAGCCAAAAACGGGCTGCATATTGCAACGGCCCGCCCAACTCCCGCAACCCTTGCACCGGACGCATGGCTGGTATGAGCAAAAACCGGTTGTTCGCCCGTGATAAACCGGGCATATATACACCCGTCAGACGCCGGTGCACTTCTCCCTCCTCCTAAAGTTGCACTGAGAGAATGGCAAAACCGAGCACGTGTTGTTTCCTCCTCCCTCAGCACGAACTCATTGGCAAGCCGGACCTCCCTCCAGGTCTTGTCAAAAACTGAGATTTGGGCAAATGCCCGTAAATCTTTGGCTCCACTCCTCGTTGAGTGGAGCCCTTTTTTTCTTCTCTGTCTGAACATGAGGGATGTTTTGACGGACCGCGTTATTGCAGCTTGATCGCGAGATTGCTCGCTTGATCGGAAAAAAAAGACCCCGTCCGCCCCTCGGACAGGGTCTTTTTTTTAAGCGCAAAGACTACCGGAACAACAGTTCACCTTCCATGCCGCTATAAAGGTCCGCCACCTGCTCGCCATAGCCATTGTAGAGCAATGTGGGCACCCTTTCCTGGGTGTGCAGAACCGTTTCGGTCGCCTGGCTCCAGCGCGGGTGCGGCACTTCCGGATTCACATTGGCCCAGAAGCCATATTCCCTGCCATCCGATATTTCTTCCCAGAAGCTCACCGGGCGTTCCTCGGTAAAGGTGAAGCGCACGATCGACTTGATGGATTTGAAGCCGTATTTCCAGGGCAGATGCAGCCTTATCGGGGCGCCCATGGAATTGGAAACCTGTTTGCCATAGGCACCCACCACCATAAACGCCAGCTCATTATTGGCCTCGGCCATGCTCATGCCTTCAACATAGGGCCAGGGATACCAGGGCTGGGAGCGGATGCCATTGGCCATATCCGCATCATTGAAGGTCTCCATGCGCAGATATTTGGCGCCGCTGAGCGGATCGGCCAGATTGACCAGCGCGCTCACCGGAAACCCGATCCAGGGCACTGTCATTGACCAGGCCTCGACGCAGCGAAGCCGGTAAAGCCTTTCCTCAAGCCCCCCCACCTTTGCAATGAGTTCATCTACGTCCAGGGTCATGGGCGTGTTGACCAGACCGTCAATTTCCACCGTCCATGGCCGCGGCACCAGGTTTGACTCCGCGTTGCCAGAAATGCGCTTGTGTGCGCCAAATTCATAAAAATTATTGTAAGTGAGGTTTACCTCTTCAGGTGTCAACTCCCGGTCCAGCCGGTAAGCCTCGTTGCGCGGCGCATCCAGTCGCGCACGTCCCTCTTGCGCAAAAACCCGGGCAGAGAGTCCACCCACGCAGCCAGCCGCAAGCGCCCCTGCAAAGCCCTTCATCAGAGAGCGGCGGTTCATGTAAATGGATTCGGGCGTTTCCTGCCCCTCACGAATGGTCCAGCTTGGTTTTGATTGAATAAGCATATGCCGTCACCTCATTTGATGTGCGCGATTTTGCCGCTTGCGCGCTCCTGCACAACGCATAATTCGTCAATTTCGCGTGATCCCGGGGGCACCGGAAATCACATTGGGGTCAGGACCTAACTCAGCCCGGCGCAAAAATCCCCGATCCGGTTCAGCGCTTCTTCAAGTTGTGCGTTGGAGGCGGCATAAGACAGGCGGAAATACCCCGCCAGCCCGAAGGCGCTGCCATGCACCAGCGCCACGCCGCTTTCTTCAAGCAGCGCCATGACAAAATCCTCGTCGCTGGTAACCCGCCGTCCCCCGGCACTGGTTTTGCCCAGCAGCCCGGCAATTGAAGGGAACACATAAAACGCCCCCTCCGGGGTCAGACAGTCGATACCATCCATAGCGTTCAGCGCACCGGCAACCATGTCACGCCGCCCCTGAAAAACCGCACGCCACTCCTCAAGAAACCCCTGATCGCCGTTGAGTGCCTCCACCGCCGCCCATTGGGAAATCGAACTGGCGTGGGTCGTTGACTGCGATTGCAGCTTTTTCATCGGCATCAGGATGTGTGCCGGAGCGGCGCAATAGCCCAGCCGCCACCCGGTCATGGCGTGAGATTTGGAAACCCCATTCAGCGTCAGCGTGCGCGATGCAAGGCCCGGAACGACCTCGGCCAATGTGACAAAACGGTGCCCGTCATAAATCAACTTCTCATAAATATCATCACTCAGAATGTGAACCTGCGGATGACGCAGCAAAACCTCCCCCAGAGCCTCAAGCTCCTCAGCGCTGTAAGCAGCCCCCGTGGGGTTGGAGGGGGAATTCAGAATAACCCACTTTGTTGCTTTGGATATGACCCCCTCCAGCAGGTCCGGCGTCAGCTTGAACCCAGACCTTGCATCAGCCACAGCAAAAACCGGTTTTGCCCCCGCCAGTTGTACAATGTCGGGGTATGAAACCCAGTATGGAACCGGCACAACTACTTCGTCGCCCGGATTGAGCGTTGCCATCAGCGCATTGAAAATGATGTGCTTGCCCCCGCTGGCCACAAAACAATTCTTCGCTTCCACCGTTAGGTGATTGTCGCGGGCAAACTTGGCCGCTATCGCCTCCCGGAGTTCATCAATCCCCTCGATATTGGTATATTTGGTGTGCCCCGCCTCGATTGCCGCCACTGCAGCGCGCTTAATGTGCTCAGGCGTATCAAAATCCGGCTCGCCTGCGCTCAGCGCAACCACATCCCGGCCCGCACTGCGCATTTCTCGCGCTTTTTGCGAAATGCCAACGGTGGCCGATGATTTGATGCGCCCCAGCGCCTCTGAAATCATGGTCATTACAAAATGCCTCCAGCAGTGTTGTCTGCCAGACCTAGTCCCCCAAACCAGACATGGCAACATCCCTGTCCGTTTCCCCTTTTTCTCGCCGCAAATCCGCCCTCAAAAAACACGCAAAATTCCTCACCTTGCGCAAACTATCTCCCAATAGGGCGCCTAGTCTTCGTTTCAGTACCCGACTGCCCTGGTAATGAGTAAGAGTTAGGTAACTCCCATGCGCAAGAACCCTCCGGGCTCTATGGCCTTCACCTTCTATCTGTTCCTCAGCCTGATGACCGGGCTGGCCATCGCCACCCCTCCCGCCATAGCCGCCAACCTGCTTCCCGACATCAACGCTGGAGCATTGTTCCTCATCGGAGCAGTTGTCATTTTACTCCTGACCATGGTGGTTGAAGTCTGGCGCGAAACCGGCACCAAACGAAAACCTCAGGACAAGCCGGCGGAATTTTAGGTCGTGACATAAGCCGGGCCCTCTACCCCCTTCCCCTGCCCGGTGTCCAGACCTCGGGAAAAATCGGCCACACCGGCCGGTTTTTCTTGTTTGTGTGAATGCGGCATCACAAAAATTACCAACCTTTCCGCTTCTTCATCTCCAGGCCAGATTCCTGCAACGTTGCAGTTCCTATCATTCGGGGCATGGCTGGGTTGAATACCGCCGGCCGCTCTGGAGACACACCTCCACCCATGCACAAACTCGATTGAAAGGAATGACCGGTATGAAAAATCCAACCAACGCCCTGATTGCCATCGCTCTTGTCGGAGCAGTATCGCTGGGCGCCATTGTGCCGAGCCTGGCCGATGGTCCCGGCGAGGGCCACAAAATGGGAGCGCGCGGAGGGTTTTCCGCCCTTGGAATGATGTGTGCGCCGAACAGCGCAGATCGTTTCGACACCATTCTTGACCGGGTTGCCGACCGGGTCGAACTCACCGGCGAACAAACTGATTCCTTTGCTGCATTCCGCGCAGCCGCTTCCGCCGCCCTGACTTCCGTGTCCCAGGTTTGTGCTGAAAACAAGCCGGATGGCACCGGCGACCTGATGGACCGGCTGGCCGGCGCGCAGGCCCTGATGGAGGCGCGTCTTGACGCACTGGAGCAGGTCATGCCCTCCCTTGAAACATTCTATGACAGCCTCAGCGACGAGCAGAAAGCCCAGATCCGGCCCGAACACTTCAGGCAGCGCATGGGCATGGGTGCAAAACTCATGGGTCCCCATCAGAAGTTTGATGGTTCGGGCGGTTCCGTGAACATCATCATCCACAATAGCGAAAATTAGGACGCTTATTTAAGCTCCTGATTGTCCGGCGCAACCTCATTCCACCCCCCAATTGGTCCCCGCCAATATGAGGTTGCGCCCGGCACCCCCAGCCCGAAAACAACCCGGCTTGCCCCAAAACAGAGAACCCGTTACCACTCGAAAAGATTCCAGTTCCTTTTGAGCAAGCCGCCTATGAAAAACCCTTCCCTGCCTCTTGAAAGTTCCCGTGTCCGCGCGCTTTTCCCCGCCTTTGAGCAGGACACATTGAAAGGCCGGGCGTTTTTCGAAAACGCCGGAGGCTCCTACACCTCCGGACACGTTATGGACCGGCTTGAACATTTTTACCGCGCCACCAAAGTACAGCCCTATGGTGCTTATGCCGCCTCCATTGAGGCCGGAAAAGCCATGGATCTGGCCTATACCCGCATGGGCGAAACCCTGGGCGTTGACACCAACTGGATACATATCGGCCCCTCGACCAGCGCCAACACCTATGTTTTGGCTCACGCTTTTGCGCAGCAACTTGGCGAGGGCGACGCTATTGTCGTCACCAATCAGGACCATGAGGCAAATTCCGGTGTCTGGCGCCGTCTGAGCAGCCGGGGCATTGAAGTGCGGGAGTGGGGAATCGACCCTGAGACCGGCCATCTTCACCCCGGCGGCCTCGACAGCCTGCTCGACAAAAAGGTGCGCCTTGTCGCTTTCCCCCACTGCTCCAACATCGTTGGAGAGGTTAATCCCGCCAGAGAAATCTGCTCGGCAATCCGCGCTGCCGGAGCGCTTTCCATTGTCGATGGCGTGTCCTATGCGCCCCATGGCATGCCCGACCTTGGCGAAATCAATCCCGACATCTACATGTTTTCAACCTATAAGACCTATGGCCCCCATCTCGGGATCATGGCCATACGCCCGGAACTTGCCGCCTCCCTGCCCAATCAGGGGCACCATTTCAACGACGACAAACCCCGCTATCGCCTGACCCCTGCCGGACCCGACCACGCCCAGATAGCAGCCCTTGCCGGAATCGCCGACTATCTGGAACAGGTCGCAAGCCTCGCCGGGCCGGAAATTGCCGGCGATTCCCCCTTCCGAGTTGCCCACGACGCCACCCGGTTGCAGGAAAGCATTCTGATGGCGCCGCTGCTCAACTGGATAGGCTCCAGAAACAATATCCGCCTCATCGGACCACCAACACCGCAAAACCGCGTGCCCACCCTGTCCCTGGCCCTTGATCGGCCGGGGCTGGAAGTGGCGCGTGAACTCGCCGAACATAAAATCATGGCCGGGGGCGGGCATTTTTACTCCCGGCGCACGCTTGAAGCGCTAAATGTTGATCCCCGGCATGGAGTGTTACGCCTTTCCTTCGTACACTATACAACCCCCGGGGAAATCAGTGCCCTCATTCAGGCGCTGTCCAGAATTCTGGCCTGAAGCAAGCACAATGTTAAACCGCACCTCGGCCACTTTCCTGCTCGTCACTGCCACCATGCTGTGGGGGTTTGCTTTTATCGCCCAGAAAAGCGCCATGCAGTTCATGGGACCGGCAACCTTTATCGGGGCCCGCTACCTGCTTGGAGGTATTGTCATTCTGCCTCTGGCGCTGATTGAATACCGGCGCCGCTCAAAACAGCTTTCCGCCCGGCAATGGGCGCTGCTGGCCTTTCTCAGCCTCAATTTTCTCGTCGGCTCCTACCTGCAACAGCGTGGCCTGTTGATAACCACGGTCACCAATGGTGGTTTTTTGACCGGTTTTTACGTTTTTTTTGTGCCCGTCATCCTGCTGTTTGTGTTCAGGATCAAACCCCATCCAATTGTCTGGGTCTGCGCACCCCTGGCTCTGGTGGGCCTTTATTTCCTCAACGGCGCAAAACTTGACGGCCTCAATTCGGGCGACGCCCTCATCATCGCCAGCGCCGTGTTCTGGGCCCTGCATGTGCTGTTGCTCGGGCATCTGGCGCGCGAAACCGGATTGCCGATATTTATTTCCTGCGTCTCGTTTCTTGCAGGCGGGGCCGTCGCTTCCACAGGCTCACTGATTTTTGAAGCTCCGACCCTTTCCGCCCTTTCCAGCGGCTGGATAGAAATCGCCTACGCCGGCATATTGTCAACGGCGGTAGCCTTCACCCTGCAAGCCATCGGCCAGGTCCATGTGCCCCCGGCCAATGCGGCGATAATTCTTTCCGGGGAGGCGCTTTTTGCAGCCCTTGGAGGTGCGGTGGTGCTGGGCGAGCGGCTCCTGCCGCTCGGGTATTTCGGCGCAGCGATCATTCTGTGCGCCATAGTGCTGGTTGAGACCGTTCCCGCCCTCCGGCGGCGGCCTCAACCCTGAACTGAAAACCGGACAGGCTAAACCCGTGACCCATCAGGGTTTTTGCGACGGTTGAGCTCAAATGTCTCGCACAGAATGAAGAGGCAACCGGTCAGCAGCAGTTTGTTCTGGTTGATGATTTTGACGCTGCCGCTATAGGTGGTACCATAAACGTTTATATCGCCCCTCCATTCAGCCGGGCGCGACCGTTCGGCCTCATACACAACATATGTATTCAGATATTGCTTGTTGCGCCGGTTGATATCTTTTGGCCTGATCCAAACCAGCTCCGCACACAATTGTGTGCCGTCCCCGCACAGGGTTACGTCATAGCGGGATTCCTTGTTGTCAGCCTCCCACTGGCCCACCGGCGTTATCCCCCCAAGCCCCAGCACGTCGTGCTCCACGGTAGCAACGGTTTCCTGAGCTGTAGGAGCGCCATAGGGCGTGACACTGAGCGCCAGAGCGATAAAGACAGATAAAACTGATTTAGCATTCGGTAACTTCATTTCTTCCTCACAATTCAAGAACCGGTCACAGCCACCCCGTATCGGGCACATAATCATCAATTTTGTTGTGATTGTGAAGGCGAAACTTGTTCCCTGTTTGAAAATTTCCCGGGGCAGCCTCCGTCACCACCACTCAAACTGTTGAACTTCGCACATCCGCCCTTCAAACTCCCGCCCCGAACTTCTAGGCTGGACCCCGTGACCTCACGCTGGATGATTTTTTCATGGCCAAGCTCTACTTTTCCTACGCTGCGATGAACGCGGGCAAGTCCACAATACTGCTGCAGGCATCTCACAATTATCAGGAACGCGGCATGCAGACCCTTCTTTATACCTCCTCTCTCTATGCGGAGATGGACAAGCGCTCGATAACCTCGCGCATCGGTGTGACCGCACCCGCAGAATTATATGATAGCCAGCTTGACCTGTTCGAGCAGGTGTCAAAACGACTCGAAAAGGGGCCCCTCCACTGCATCTTTGTTGACGAAGCCCAGTTTTTGACCCGCGAACAGGTCTGGCAACTGGCCCGGATAGCCGACAGGCTTGGACTGCCGGTGATGTGCTACGGCCTCAGAACCGATTTTCAGGGCAACCTGTTTGCAGGCTCTTCCGAATTGCTCGCCATCGCCGATGTGCTTCGCGAGGTGCGCACCATCTGCGAGTGCGGCTCCAAAGCGACAATGGTGGTGCGCATGGATGAGCGGGGCAACGTCCTGACCCAGGGCGATCAGGTCGCCATTGGCAAGGATATTTATGTGTCCCTGTGCCGCAAACACTGGGAGGAACAGACGGGACGCTGGCCGGTTGCCGGAGCAAACAGCCCCAAGTTCTCTTTTTCCAATAAAGAGGACACCCTCACCACAACCAGAAAGAGAACCGCAGGATGAACGAAGAGCCCCACGGCAAACTGACCATTCGCACCCTGGCCATGCCCGCTGACACCAACCCGGCCGGGGATATTTTTGGCGGATGGGTGATGAGCCAGCTTGACATTGCCGGAGCCATTGCCGCCGCTGAACGCGTAAGGGGCCGGGTTGTCACCATCGCCGTTGAGGCCATGACCTTTATCACCCCCGTAAAGGTGGGAGATGTGCTGTGCGTTTACTGCTCCGTCAAACGCATCGGTACCACATCAATCGCCATTTCCGTTGAGGCATGGTCGCGGCGCAACCGTTTTTGGGACCGGGTCAAGGTAACAGAGGCAACCTTTGTCTATGTGGCAATCGGCGAAGATGGCAAAAAACGCCCGATTGAGCGCTGAACACCGCTTCCGCCTCCTATTTCCATTTGATCGAACAACCCGCCGAAGCAATCTGATCTTCCGGCCCCTTGCCGGTGCGCACAATTTCCGCCATTGCCTCAACAAGATCACGTTTTGCGCCCTGCGGCGGCGGCGTGGTCCTTCCCTCATCCATCCGGCCCCGATACTCGATCAAGCCTTCAGCATTCAGTCCGAAAAAATCCGGTGTGCATACCGCCTCATAAGCCCGCGCCACTTCCTGGCTTTCGTCGTGCAGATATGGAAAGTTAAAACCGCGCTCTTTTGCAAACACCACCATGTTTTCGAACGAATCATCCGGGCTTTTGTTCGCATCATTGGAACAGATCGCGCCAAACCCCACCCCCAGCTTTTGCAGGGTGCGCGCATCGGCCACCATCCGGTCGGTGATGGCGCGCACATAGGGGCAGTGATTGCAGATGAATGCAATCACCGCACCATTTTCTCCCATAATGTCAGACAAGCTGTACATTTTGCCATCAGTGGCCGGCAGAGTAAAACCGGCAGCTTTAACACCCAGCTCTGGCATATCCGGTGAAACAGGCATCAAGCACCTCCCTGAAAACTATTGCACGCTCAATGGCACGCTGGCCAACACCTCTCCACTGTCCCGCATTCTATAGCGCACTTCGAACTCACCCGCACTCCCGGGCGCAAAAAGCGACAGGGGACTGCCCTGGGAAACGCGCGCATCCGCAAGAGGTCGGGCATTTGCTTCAGAACCGGCCGGCACAATCTCGATGAAATCATCCCGATTTCCCGGTCCCGTCCAGGTAACTTCCACCACTCCCCCGGCCGCCACATTCTCTGGCACTGACAGACTGACACTGGCCGGACTGAGTGTAATCGGGACGGAGGCCAGCACGCGTTTTGACTGACCAATCACATAGCGGACCTCAAACGCCCCCAACTCCCTTGGAATTTCAAACTCCGCCGGAGAACCGTGCCGCATGTAGGCAAAGTCATTGAACTCGCGATCGGGCGCTCCAACCTCTACCACCGTGATATAGTCATTATCGTTTCCCGGGCCGGTCCATTCCACGATAATGGTCCCTCCGGGCACCGGGTTGTTGAGCACGCTCAGGGTGGCCGAGACCGGCGTCAGCGTAATCGGCCTGGAAGCCAGCACCCGCCGGCCCTGTCCCAGAACATAGCGCACCTCATAGGCGCCAACCCCGTCCGGCGCGGTAATCGTGGCCGGCGAGCCGTTCCTGGTATAGGCATAGTCCTCGAACTCCTTGTCCGGCGCTCCCGCTTCAACAATCGTAATATAATCGTTCCGGTTGGAGGGTCCGCTCCAGACAACCTCAAATTCCGCCCCGGCCGCCACTTGGTCAGGGGCCTCAAGTTTTGCCGAAACAGCCGTCAGCGTAATCGGCCTGGAAGCCAGCACCCGCCGGCCCTGCCCCAGAACATAGCGCACCTCATAGGCGCCAACCCCGTCCGGCGCGGTAATCGTGGCCGGCGAGCCGTTCCTGGTATAGGCATAGTCCTCGAACTCCTTGTCCGGCGCTCCCGCTTCAACAATCGT